>CAXTVB010000120.1:0-8345 GCA_964247555.1 uncultured Sphingomonas sp.
GCCTGGGGGTGACGATAGGGAGCCGTTTGACTGCTACCATCAAGTTTAGCTTGACGGCTAATTAGCGATGCCCCTAAATACAAAGATGAACGCCGTTTTCGATGCCTTGGCGCACCCGATCCGCCGCCGCATCCTCGAACTGCTGAAGGGCGGCGGGATGAGCGCCGGTGCGCTGGCCGATCTGTTCCCGGTGTCCAAACCGACCATGTCCGGCCATTTCGCGAAGCTGAAGGCCGCGGGGCTGATCCAGGGCGAGAGCCGGGGGACGTCCACCATCTACACGCTGAACCTGTCGCTGGTCGAGGAAGTCGTCCTGGCGTTCATGGGGCGGCTGCGGACCGACGATGCCAAGGGGGAGCTACCGACATGTCCTATCGCGGAATGACGATCGCCAGCGCGGCGACAGTGCTGGCGCTGGCCGGCGTGGCGGGGATCGCGCTGTCGCGGCTGCCGACGGGAACGCAGTTGCCGATGCATTGGAACGCGGCCGGGGAGGCGGACCGGTTCGCCGATGCGGGCACTGCGCTGTTCATGCCGGTCGCGCTGACGGTGGTCGTATCGCTGTCGATGCTGGCGGTGCCGCGCATCGAGCCGTTGCAGGACCGCATGGCCGGCAGCGCACCGCTACTGAAGGCAGCGTGGGGCGGGTTGCTGGCGATGATGGCGCTGGTCGAGGCGATGGTCGCCGCGCCCGCCTTCGGCATCGTCCTGCCGCCGACGATGTCGCTGGTCGGGGCCGGGCTGTTGCTCGCGGTCATCGGCAATGCGCTGCCCAAGTCGCGGCCTGGCTTCTTCGTCGGCATCCGGACGCCGTGGACGCTGACCGATCCGGAGAACTGGATCGCCACGCACCGGCTGGGAGCGCGGACGATGGTGGCGGGCGGGGCGATGCTGGTCGCGGGCGCGCTGTTGCCGATCGCGCCCGGGACGCGTGCGGTACTGACGATGGCGGCGATCGGGCTGGCGGTGATCCCGCCGGTCGCCTATTCCTGGTGGCATTGGCGGGCGCACCGGCCCGCCTGACGCGATCAGCTCTTCAGCGTCACCATGTTGACCGGCTGACCCTTGGTCGATGCGTTGGCGGCGATCGTCTTGACCTTCTCCGCCTTCGGCTTGCGGACTTCCTTGTTCGACTTCTTCTGGCTCTTGGCCATGCCGGTATCCTTTGCGGGCGATACGCCCGGTGGCGATCCTACACGATCGACGTTCGATCGCGGCATCTAATCGCGAGCACTATACCGCGCGCGCGACAGCGCGTAGGCGGTAGCGATGGAACCCACCAAACCCATCATCGAACGCGCTTTCGAACTCGCCCGTGCAGGGTCCTGCCGATCGGTCAACGACGTCCGTCAGGCGCTGCGCCGCGAAGGCTATGAGGGCGTGCACGCGCATCTGCACGGCACGACGATCAACCGCCAGATCACCGCGCTGATCAAGGCGGGCCCGGTGCCGGTGGCGCCGATGGAGGACGAGGCGGCGGCGGTTTAGTCGAACGTTGCGTCATGCCGGGCTCAACCCGGCATCCATCGTGCCGCGCATTCTCGCGCTAATGGTTTTGCGGCACGATGGACCCCGGGACAAGCCCGGGGTGACGAAGTTGGGTTCGGGCCTGAAGTTAGAATCCCCCCACGCTAGACCCGCCGCCCACCGACTCCTACATGCATCGATGATGTCCACCCCCGACGCGCCCGACCGGTTCAACGAAGACAAGGCCACCTACACCGTCCGCGGCAGCGGGGTGCCGGACCTGGAACTGGGTGTGGCGGCGATCCGCAACGTGCTGCAGACATTGCCGATCCGCCCCGGCGTCTATCGCATGCTCGATGCGCGCGGCGATGTGCTGTACGTCGGCAAGGCCCGGGCGCTGAAGAACCGGGTGACGAACTACACCCAGGTCGATCGCCTGCCCAAGCGGCTGCAGCGCATGGTCGCGCAGACGCGTGCGATGACGATCGTCACGACTAACAACGAGGCGGAGGCGCTGCTGCTCGAGGCGCAGCTGATCAAGCGCTATCGACCCGCGTACAACGTGCTGCTGCGCGACGATAAGTCGTTCCCGTTCATTCTGCTGCGCGCCGACACCGATTTCCCCCGTGTGCAGAAGCATCGCGGCGCGCGTCGGTCGGTCGGGAATTACTACGGGCCGTTCGCCAGCGCCGGATCGGTGAACACGACGCTCAACGCGCTGCAGAAGCTGTTCCTGCTGCGATCCTGCACCGACGGCTTCTTCAAGACGCGCGACCGGCCGTGCCTGTTGTACCAGATCAAGCGCTGCTCCGCGCCGTGCGTCGGGCGGATCGACAAGGCGGCTTATGCCGAACTCGTCGATGACGCGAAGGCGTTCCTCGGCGGCAAGTCCACGCAGGTGCAGGCGAAGCTGGGTGGTCAGATGCAGGCCGCGGCGGAGAATATGGACTTCGAACTGGCCGCGTTGCTGCGCGACCGGCTGAAGGCGCTGACCTTCGTGCAGGGCACGCAGGCCATCAACGCGGAAGGGGTCGGCGACGCCGACATCTTCGCGCTGGCGTGCAAGGACGGGGTGATGGGCATCCAGGCCTTCTTCATCCGCGGCGGACAGAATTGGGGCCATCGCAGCTTCTTTCCGCAGCATACCAACGATGTGCCCGAGGACGAGGTGCTGACGAGTTTCCTCACCCAATTCTACGAGGAGGTGCCGCCGCCGCGCGCGATCCTGCTGGACCGCGAACTGCCCGAAGCGGCGTTGCTGTCGGAGGCCCTGGGCGAGCGGGTGGGGCATAAGGTGGCGCTGTCGGTGCCGGTGCGTGGCGATCGGCGGCGACTGATGGAGCAGGCGCAGCGCAACGCGGTCGAGGCGCTGGAGCGGCGGCTGGCCGAATCGACGACGCAGGCGAAGCTGCTGCGCGAGGTCGCGGACCTGTTCGAACTGGACGGTCCGCCCGACCGGATCGAGGTCTACGACAACAGCCATATCCAGGGCACGAACGCGCTGGGCGCGATGGTCGTCGCGGGGCCGGAAGGGTTCCGCAAGGGCCAGTACCGAAAGTTCAACATCAAGAACAAGGACACCGTTCCCGGCGACGATTTCGCGATGATGCGCGAGGTCTTCGGCCGCCGCTTCGCACGCCAGCTGGAGGAGGCGCCCGAACGCGACGATTCCACTTGGCCGGACTTGGTGCTGATCGACGGCGGCCGAGGGCAGCTGAACGCGGTGAAGGCGGTGATGGAGGATCTGGGCATCGAGGACGTCTGCCTGGTCGGCGTCGCCAAGGGGCCCGATCACGGGCGCGAGGGGCGCGAGGTATTCCACCTGATGGACGGCCGCGAGATCACGCTGCCGGTCAACGCGCCGGTGCTGTTCTACCTCCAGCGGTTGCGCGACGAGGTGCATAGGTTTGCGATCGGCGCGCACCGGGAGAAGCGTGCGAAGGCGATCGGCGCGAGCCCGCTCGACGAGGTTCCCGGCATCGGCCCTGCACGCAAGAAGGCGCTGCTGATGCATTTCGGCACGGGGCGGGCGGTGCGCAACGCGAGCCTCGCCGATTTGCAACAGGCGCCGGGCGTATCGTCCGCGGTCGCGCAGCAGGTGTACGACTTCTACCATTCGCGGTGAGGGTGCCGCGGCGGAATTGGTCCGAAACTTCGCTTGTTTCCCGTTGTCGCGGTGCGCCGCCGCGCTAGGATGTGGCGCAGACGGGGAGCGACCATGAAATACAGGATCTACGGCGGCATCGCGGCGGTGGCCGCTTGCCTGGCGGCATCGGCGGCTCAGGCGGGGGACAAGCCGCTTTATCAGCCCGTTCCAGGATGGGTGAAGCCTGCCCCCGCCATCGATTTGGCGACGATCAAGGACGATGCACCCATCTTCCTGACGCTGGACACGCAGGAACGGCTGCAGGATGGGACGGTTTGGTCGTATCGCGAGGTCGCGACGCGGATGGCGACGTCGGAGATCGTCCAGCAGGCGGGCACGGTCAGCTTGGCCTGGCAACCGTCCAAGGGCGACCTGATCGTCCACAAGCTGGAGATCGTCCGCGGCGCGCAGCATATCGACGCGCTCGCGGGCGGGAAGGCGTTTACCGTCATCCGCCGAGAACAGCAGCTGGAACGCTATGCGATCGACGGCGAGCTGACCGCGACGATGCTTGTCGAGGGACTGCAGGTCGGCGACGTGTTGCGTCTCGTCGTCACCACGTCGAACCACGAGGATTCCCTGCGCGGGGCAGTGCAGGACGGCACGTTCCTCCCCGCCGACCCGACGCGCGCCGGCTTCGCGCGCACCCGTCTGATCTGGCCGATCGCGAGCGACGTGCGGTGGAAGACGTTGGCCGCAGACAGCAAGCCGGTGCTGACCACTGCGGGTGGCGAGCGCGAACTGGTCATCATGGGCGTCCTGCCCAAGGCGCCCGACCTGCCCGGCGACGCGCCGCAGCGTTTCCAGCGGTTGCCGATCGTCGAGGCATCGAGCTTCGCCGATTGGGCGGCGGTGTCCAAGGTCATGGCGCCGCTCTATGTCACCGACGGATTGGTGAAGTCAGGCGGCGACCTGGCGGCGCAGATCGCCAAGATCAAGGCCGCGCAAGCCGATCCGCTTCACCGTGCCGAGGCTGCGCTGGAACTGGTGCAGGAAAAGGTCCGCTACCTGTTCAACAGGTTGGACAAGGGCAATTACGTGCCCCAGGCGCCCGAACAGACCTGGTCGCTGCGCTATGGTGATTGCAAGGCGAAGACGGTCCTGTTGCTTGCGATCCTTCGCGGGCTGGATATCGAGGCGGAGCCGGTGCTGGCCAACCTCCAGCTGCCCGATGTCACCCCCGACCGCCTGCCGAGCGCGGCGGCGTTCAACCACGTTCTCGTCCGGGCGACGATCGGGGGGCAATCCTATTGGCTGGACGGCACTGGCGGCGGTGCGCGCTTCGCGACCATCGGCGACGTGCCCGCCCTGCGCTGGGTCCTGCCGGTGCGGTCGAACGGCAGCGACCTGCTGGCGGTGCCGCTTAAGGCGCCGGCAATCCCTCCGGTGGAGGTGGTGCTGGATATCGATCAGCGCGCCGGCATCCAGGTTCCGGCGATCGTCCAGCTGTCGGTGACGGTGCACGGGCAGGTCGCAGCGATGGTCGGTGCCGCGAAGACGCAAGGCAGCAAGGATCAGAAGGACAAGATGGTCAACGCCATGCTCGCCCGGACCGTGGGCGGCGATGTGGTCACGACCAACTATGTCTTCAGTTACGATCCCGCGCAGGCCAGCGCGACGATCGTCGCGACCGGAACGGTCACGACGTTGTGGTCGCGGGTCGACAATCGATACCGGATGAAGATCGACAAGACCGTCAGCGATATCGCGTTCGACCCCGATCGCGCGCGGCCGGCATGGCAGGCCATCCCGGTGGCCACGGGGGCGCCCGGCGGCAGCCATGTCGTCGTGCGGGTGCACCTGCCCGGCGAAGGCAAGGACTATACGCTGGACGGCGACATGGTCGTTAAGGACCGACTGGCGTCGTCCACCATCGCGCGCACCGTGGCGCAGGAGCCCGGGACGATCCGCATAGACGACGTGACCGCCAGTAGCGGGGCGGAAATCGCGCCGGCGGATGTTCCGGCGATGCGCGCCCGCGTCGCGCTCGCCAAGACCCGGCTGTTGACGATCGTCGCGCCGGCCGATCTGCCGCCGATGTGGACCGTGGTGAAGGCGGACCGGGCCAGCGGAGGGCTGAAGCCGATCCTGACGGCATATAGCGATGCGATCGCGTCCGATCCAACGGAAGCCACCTGGTATGATAACCGTGCCAATTTTCTGACGACCGTCTATGACTGGAAGGCCGCGCTGCCGGACCTCGACAAGGCGGTCGCGCTATCGCCAACGGCATCGCGCTATCTTCAGCGGGCCTATGTCGAACGCGTTCTGGGGCTGGATGCAAAGGCACTGGCCGATATGCAGGCGGCGGTGAAGCTGGAACCGGCGGGGGTGTACGGGGTGGCCACGCTCGGCGCCTATATGGTCGATCACGGCCAGCGGGATGCCGCGATCACGCTGATCCAGCAGCAGATCGATGCGGGCGGCGAGTCGAAATCCGCGTTCATCTCCAGCAAGGCCAGCCTGCTCGCGCGCGCAGGCGACAAGGACGGCGCGCTGGCGGCGATCGACCAGGCGATCGCGGCGAAGCCGGGCGATCCGTCGCTGCTGAACGAACGATGCTGGATCAAGGGGCAGTTGGGCGTCCAGCTCGAAACCGCCTTGAAGGATTGCACCAAATCGATCGAGCTGAGCGACGCGACCACCGCCGCGCTCGACAGCCGTGCTTTGGTGTATTTCCGGCTCGGCCGGCCCGACGATGCGCTGGCGGACCTAACCGCCGTGCTGGAGCAGGACCCGAACAAGGCTGCGAGCCTGTACTTGCGCGGCGTCATCCGTCACCGCCAGGGAAAGACCGCCGATGCGGCGCAGGACCTGGATGCCGCTACGTTCATGTCGCCGCTGATCGTCCAGGATTACAAACCGTTCGGGATTGTACCGTGATTCGTTGAGGTGCTTGCCGCGGGGCGTACCAAGCGCGACAAGCCCGCCATGGAACTGACCGCCACCGCCATCGTCGTCGCCGTCCGCGCGCATGGCGAACATGGTGCGATCGTGCGGGCGTTGACGCGGGAGGACGGGTTGCAGCCGGGCTATGTCCGCGGCGGGCGATCGACGCGGATGCGGCCGGTGCTGATGGCGGGGAACATGATCCGCGGCACGTGGCGCGCGCGGACCGGCGAACAGCTGGCCGGCCTGGTGGCCGAATCGGTCGAGACCCGCGCGGCGCTGCACGGTGAGCCGCTGGCGGCGGGCGCGATCGAATGGGCGACCGCGCTGGTCGCGGCGACGCTGCCCGAGGCGCAGCCCTATCCGCGGATCTACGACGCATTGGCGGGGGTGCTGGCCGCGATCGGCGCGGCGCCGGCGGCGCGGGGCTGGGCGGCGGCGCTGGCGCGGTTCGAGCTGCTGGTGCTGGCGGAGCTGGGGTTCGGGCTCGATCTGGACCGCTGCGTCGCGACGGGGGTAGCGGACGATCTGGCGTTCGTCAGCCCGAAGAGCGGCGGCGCGGTCTCGCGCGGGGCGGCGGCGGGATATGAGGAACGTCTGCTGCCGTTGCCCGCCTTCCTGGCCGCGGGGGGCGCGGCGGAATGGGGGGATATCCTGGCGGCGTTGACGGTCACCGGGCATTTCCTCGCGCGCGATCTGCTGAGCGATAGGCGGGCCGGACCGCTCGCGGCGCGCGACCGGCTGGTCGACCGGTTGAAAAGGGCGGTTGCGTGAGCGTCCTGCGCTCGGCAAGGGCGGTGCCATGCCAATGATCGCGATCCTGGCCGGCGACGGTATTGGCCCCGAAGTCACCGCACAGGCGCGCCGCGTCCTCGACGCGCTCTCGCTCGACCTATCGTTCGAGGAGGCGCCGGTCGGCGGTGCGGCGTACCACGCCACCGGCCATCCGCTGCCGCAGGCGACGGTCGACCTCGCCCGGCGCGCGGATGCGATCCTGTTCGGCGCGGTCGGCGATCCGTCGTGCGATACCCTCGCCAGGCATTTGCGGCCGGAACAGGCGATCCTGGGGCTGCGCAAGCGGCTGGGGCTGTTCGCCAACCTGCGCCCGGCAAAGCTGTTCGCCGGACTGGAGGATGCCTCCGCGCTGAAACCGGAAATCGCCGGTCGCATCGATATGATGATCCTGCGCGAACTGACCGGCGACGTGTATTTCGGCGAAAAGGGCATGCGGACGACGGCGGACGGCCGGCGCGAGGGCTATGACGTCATGGCATATGCCGAGAACGAGGTCCGTCGCATCGTCACCGTCGGCTTCGAGATGGCGCGGCACCGCAAGCAGAAGCTGTGTTCGGTCGACAAGGCGAACGTGCTGGAGACGTCGCAATTGTGGCGCGACGTCGTGGTCGAGACGTCCGCCGCCTATCCCGACATCGCCTTGACGCACATGTATGTCGACAATGCCGCGATGCAGCTGGTGCGCGATCCCGGTCAGTTCGACGTCATCGTGACGGGCAATCTGTTCGGCGACATCCTGTCCGACCAGGCGAGCATGTGCGCCGGATCAATCGGCATGCTGCCCTCCGCCTCGCTCCGCGCGTGGAGCGGGGACAACGGCCTGTACGAGCCGATCCACGGGTCCGCGCCCGATATCGCCGGGCAGGGGAAGGCGAACCCGTGCGCCGCGATCCTGTCCGCAGCGATGCTGCTGCGCCATTCGCTGTCGATGGATGCCGCGGCGGACCGGGTGGAGGCGGCGGTCGCGGCGGCGATCGCGCACGGGGCGCGGACCGCGGACCTCGGCGGGACGCTGTCGACGTCCGGCATGGCGGATGCGGTGCTGGCG
>CAXTVB010000121.1:0-8326 GCA_964247555.1 uncultured Sphingomonas sp.
GGCGCGGGGTTCATCATGTAGATGCCCTCGCTCTTGTGCATGCCGCGCACGTCCTGGAACACGCGGATATAGCCCGACGCGGTGATCGGATCCTGATCGGTATCGTCGCTGCCCGGCAGGCTCGAATAGATGCCCGGCGTATCGCTCGCCAGTTCCTCCGCGTCATAGGGGGTGCGCGTCATCAGCATGCCGACGCCCTTCGCGCCCTTCGGGATCGCGATGACGGTGTGCAGCTTCGTGCCGTCGCGCATCGGAATGTCGACGACGCGCCGGGTATAGCCATAGCCCTCGTCGCGCGGGGCGAGCTTGGCAGGCCGTTCGTCGTAGCGCTGCATCGATTTCTGCGCGGTGGCCGGGGTGGCGACGGCGAGGGCGGCGAGCGAGACGGCGGCGGCCAGCGTACGGATCATGCGGTGTTTTTTCCCTGTTCGGCTAGGGGCGCAACGTCCTCGCCGGCAGGGGGAATGTCAACGCCCTGAAGCACCGTCCCCGTCATGCCGGGCTCGTCCCGGCATCCATGGTGCAGCGTGCCCCTCGGCCTTTATATTCGCGGCACGATGGACCCTGGGACAAGCCCGGGGTGACGAAATAGAGCGTTGGATGCCGAACGAGGAAAAGCCCGCCGCCGAGATCGGCGACGGGCCTTTCATATTACCAACCACGACGAATCAGCCGCTGCGCGACCCCGTCAGCGGGAAGCTGCCGAACGCGCCCGCACCGACGGTGCCGGTCAGCGTGTCGCCGTCGACGGTCGCCTTGCAGTCGAGCGTCATCGGCATCGGCACGGTCACCGATTGCGTCCACGCGATGGTGTCGCCGTCCAGCGTGCCCGACACGTCGCTCGATCCCATCGCACCCGATGCGGTGCCGCTGAAGCTCGTATCCGCACCCGTGATGCTGAGCGTCAGCTTCTGGTCGCCCAGCGGCGACTTGACCACGCAATCCCAGCTTCCGTCCACGCTCGCCATCGCATTCTCTCCTGTGATCGATCGACTAATTCGCGCCCTGCCCGGACGCTGCGGGGACGACCTCGACCGGCAGGCCCAGCGTGTCAAGCTGCGGCTTGACCTTCGCCGCGTCGCCGATGACGACCCAGGTTATCTTGTCGGGATCGATCGCTGTCTTGGCCGCCGCATCGAGCACGGGGGCGGTCAGCGTGCGATAGCGTGCAGGCAGTTTCGCCTGGTAATCGTCGGGCCGGCCATAGACCTGGTTGCTTTCCATCGCGCCCAGCACCGACCCCGCGGTCTCGTACCGGCCCGGCAGCGCGCGGACGGCGCCGTCGATCGTGCGCTTCAACTCGGCCGGGGTGACCCCCTTGCCGCCGACGAAGCCGGCGATGTCGCCGCGCATCGCCGCGATCGAGGGGCCGGTCTGGTCCGCCTGGACGGGGGCGTAGATCAGATAGGGGACGGTGTGCTGCACGGTGTTCAGGAACCCCTGCACACCGTAGGACCAGTGCTTCGTCTCGCGCAGGTCCATGTTCAGGCGCGACAGGAAGCTGCCGCCGAGCACGGTGTTCGCCTGGTCGAGCGGCACGAGATCGTCGGTGCCCTGCTTGGGCGTCAGCTGGCCGGCGAAGATCAGCGATTGCGGCACGCCGGGCCGGTCGATGACCACGACCCGACCCTTGGCGGGCGGCAGCGCGCCACCGAAATCCTTGGTCGGGCCGGTGCCCGCAACGTGCCAATCGCCGAAGCTGCGTTCCAGCAGCGGCATCACCGCCGCCAGGCTGGTATCGCCGACGACGAAGATCGTCGCCTTGTCCGGCCGCAGCCAGGCGTCGCGGAACGCGACGAGGTCCGCGCGCGTCAGCGCGCCGACGACCGCAGGATCGCCAGTGCCGGTGAAAGGCACGCCGTACGGGCTGTTCTTCCCATACAGCATCGGCGGCAGGACGCGCAGCGCCAGCGGCACGGGCTCCTTGAATTCCGCCGCGATCCCCGCCAGTTGCTGGCCGCGGACGCGCTCGATATCGGCCGGACGGAAGGCGGGATGGCGCACGATATCGGCCATCAGGTCGAGCGACGCGGCGAGATTGGGGGTGAGCGCCGCCATCGACACCTTGGACCGGTCCATCGTCGCAGAGGTATCGATCGACGTGCCCAGCGCCTCCTGCGTTGCCGCGATCTGCGCGGTGTCGTAGCGCTCGGTGCCCTGTTTCAGCACGCGCAGCATCAGCGAATGCGTGCCCAGCTTCGCCTTGGGATCGGCGGCGGCGCCGGCGTCGAAATCGATCGAGACATTGACCACCGGCACCGCGCTGCGCCGCGCGAATTCGACCGGGATGCCGTTCGACAGCGTCGCATGCTCGATGTTGGGGAAATCCAGATCGGCGGTCTGCGCGGGCAGCGGGATGCTGCCGCGCGTCGCGGTCTGCGGCGCGGGGCCGGTCGCGGCGGCGGGCGCCTTGACCGGCGGCTGCGCGGCCGGGGTGGCGGCGGTGACGCTCGCCGCCTCCTCATAGGCATCGCGCTGCCCGGGTTCGAGCGTATAGGCGAGGACGGGCCGCGACAGCCACTTGCGCGCCGCCGCCTGCACCGCCGCCGGGGTCAGCGCCGCGGTTTCCGCCAGTTCCTTGCGGTAGAAGGCGGGATCGCCCGCATAGACCGCGCCCGACGCCAGCGTCACGGCCTTCCCGCTGAACCCGCCGACGCCCTCCAGTCCGCGGATCGTGCCGGCGATCGACGACGTCTTCGCGCGGCTGAGTTCGGCCTCGGTCGGGCCTGTGCGGATGAAATCGGCGACCGCGGCGTCGATCGCCGCGCCCACCGCGACCGGATCCGCCCCCGGCTTCACCACCGCGTCGATCTGGAATTCGCCGACGCGTTCGAAATTCTCCGCCCCCGCCGACACGCTGACCGCGACCTTGCTGCCGCGCACCAGGCTTTGCTGGAGCCGCGAACTGTCCAGCCCGCCAACGATGCTGGCGACCATGTCGAGCGCGGGCGCGTCGGGATCTAGCGATCCCGGAATCGCCCAGACGCGCGTGACGGTCGTCTGTGCGACCTGATCCTTGAAGACCAGATCGACGCGCTTCGCCAGCGTCGACACCGCGGCCTGGGTCGGCACGTTCGCGGGCCCGCGGGGGATGTCGCCGAAATATTTCGCGACCAGCGGCTTCGCCGCGGCGACGTCGATATCGCCTGCCAGCACCAGCACCGCATTGTTCGGCCCGTAATGCTGCTGGAACCAGCCCTTCACGTCCGCCAGGCTGGCCTTGTCGAGGTCCGCCATCGAACCGATCGTGGTGTGATGGTACGGATGGCCTTCCGGAAACAGCGTCTCCAGCACCTTGTAATCCACCAGGCCGCCGGGCTGGTTGTCGTTGCCGCGCTTCTCGTTCTGGACGACGCCGCGCTGGATATCGAGTTTCGCCTGGGTGATCGCGCCGAGCAGATGCCCCATCCGGTCGCTTTCCAGGAATAGCGCGGTGTCGAGCGCACCACGCGGGACGGTCTCGAAATAATTGGTGCGGTCGAAATAGGTGGTGCCGTTCAGCTCGGTCGCGCCGATCGCCTGCATCGGCTGGAACCAGCTCTGGTCGCTATTCTCCGACCCGCCGAACATCAGATGTTCGAACAGATGCGCGAAGCCGGTGCGGCCAGCGGGTTCGTCCTTCGACCCGATATGATACCAGACCGACACCGCGACGATCGGCGCCTTGCGGTCGGTATGGACGACGACGCGCAGGCCGTTGGGCATCGTGAACTGTTCGAACGGGATATCCACCGCCTTCACCAGGTCCGCCACCGGCGCCGGCTTCGCATCCTGCGCCACAGCGGGTGCCGCGAGCGCGACGATTGCCGCGCCGGTCAGCGCGAAAGCCTTGGTCATGATATTCTCCCGATCCCTGTGTCGCGAGCCTATCATCCGGGCGGACCCGCGCAACCGGACGGATGGGAATGACGCACAATTTTTTCAGGGACGTTCGACGCTTTCGACATGCTGGCGCAACTCGGCGGGTATGAACCACACCGGCTTCGTCCGCTGCGCGGCGAACAAAGCAGCCTGGTCGGCATAATGCGGCGAGGCGGGACGCGTCGTCGCCGTCCCATAAGGCTGGATCGACCGCGACGCCACGCGGCCCTGCTTGTCCCACGCCATGAACATCACGAAACTGTCGCCGTCGCGCACGATGAGCCGCCCATCGGACGCGGGATCCCACAACGACGCCGCGCGCAGCACGTCGGGACCGCCGTCTAGCGGGAGGTCGGCCGACCCGTGCCGCAGGCGGAGGATTTGCCCGAGCGGCGGATCGAGCCGGCCGAACCGGTCCTGCAGATAGGCGGCCGCGATCTTGAGTTCGGTGCGCGGGTCCAGTTCGGCCAGCCGCTGGTAATGCCATTTCTGACCGGCCCGCATGAGGATCACCGCCAGCGCATCCGCTGGCCCACGACCGTCGAAATTCCAGTCCCATTTGGCCAGCATCGCCTTCGCCGCCACAATCTGCGGATCGCCCTTCGCATCGACGGCGGCGATGTCCGCGAACCAGCGCGCCGCCCAGCTTTGCCGGCTGATTCCGGTGTCGTATTTGATCGCCGCCAACGCCTGCGCCGAGATCGCCGGGTTCGCACCGAACAAGGCGATCGCGCGCGTCGCGCGGTTCGTGGTGTCGGTCTCGATCCCCAGCAGCGGGGAGAAGCGGGACGGTTGCAGCTCCGACCCCGCCCCCGCCGCCTGGAACGGCGTGTCGTTCGCGTTGACGAGGAAGCCCGATCCCGGGTTCACATTCTGCGGCACCATCGCCCACGGCACCGTTCCGGTGGCGAAATCGCGCGACGTGTCGCCGGGCAGCAGGTGGCGATAATCGAACCCCGGTTTCCGGTTGGGGAACATCGCATTGTAGACGAGCGCGATATTCCCCTTCGCATCGCCGTAGACGAAATTGGTCGCGGGCACGCCTTGGATCGCCAGCACCTTCTCCCACTCGCCAAGGTCGCGCGCGCGGTTCAGGCGGTAATACTCCTCGACCATCCTCAGCTGGTCCGCCCCGGCATAGCGGATCGCATAGGCCCCGCTCGCATTCTCGACTACCGGGCCCTGGAGGGCGCGGTACACCGTCTTCGGGACCGGCAGGACGAACGGTCCCCACAGCTTTACCGGCAGCCAGATGCGCGTCCGTTCCAGCGGCCGCCAGCGTCCGTCGAACCGGTACGAATCGCCCGCGGCGTTCAGGACCAGCTTGTAGACATCGGTCAGGTCGGGCCGGTTGACCGTATTCGTCCAGCCCAAGGTCCGGTTGTGTCCGAGCAGCGGGAACGGCACGCCCGGAAAGGTCGCGCCCGCGAAATTCCAGCCCTGCCCCGAATGCACCACCAGTTCGTACCATGCCACCGGCCCGCTCCAGGGCTGATGCGAATTGGAGACCAGCCGGGTATAGCCATCCGCGGACCGCTTCGGCGCGACCGCGAAGGCGTTCGATCCGTTCTGGTTGCCGTCGCTTTTGGGCGGGACGGCGTTCGGATCGGCGGCGTCGGGGACGGAACCGGCGCTTTCGGGCGGCAGGGGGGTTTCCGCGTTCAGCGCGCCCAGCACCTTGTCGAGTCCGAAGAAGAAGGGGGATCGCACGACGAAGCCCGTCGCGACGTCCTGCCCGTCGATCGGAAACAGCTTGGCCAGCTTGACCTCGGCCGGGTGCCGTGCGGCGTACAGGTTCACCCCGCTGGCATAGCCGTCGAGCAGCGTGCGGACATCGGCGGGCTGCCTGTCGTAATCGCGCACGACCGTCGCGTGCGCGCCGAGCAGATGGACGACATAATCGGTCTTCGCGCCGTCCCCGCCGGTGATAGCCCCCAAGCGCCCGCGCGTCATCGCCAGCACCTCCTGCAAGGTCGCGAAATCGTCTTCGCTATGTGCATAGCCGACGCCGTACGCCACATCGGGGTCGGTCTTGCCGAAGATGTGCGGCACCCCGAACCGGTCGCGGGCGATGACGGTGTCGTACCGGTGCGGCGGCGGGCCGGCATGGCGGTCGGCGGCGAGCGGTTCCCAGAAGGCGAGCGCGGCGAGGATCAGGACCAAGATGCCTACCAGTCCGATCAGTGCCTTGCGCAGCATTCGCCCCTCCGTTGTCCGGTTTGATGGGCTGTAACACACCTACTGTTCCCCCGCGAAAGCGGGGGCCTAGGGCCAAAAGGGGCGTCGCTCGTAACCCTGGGCTCCCGCCTTCGCGGGCGAACCAAAAAGCAGGGCTTGTGTTGCCCAAATACAACATTACCTTCGGGCAAACCGTAGGGACGCCATATGAACCTCGAAAAATTCACCGACCGCGCGAAGGGTTTCCTCCAGTCCGCGCAGACCGTCGCGATCCGCATGAACCATCAGCGGATCGCCCCCGAACATATCCTGAAGGCGCTGCTGGAAGACGAGCAGGGCATGGCCTCTGGCCTGATCGCCGCGGCGGGGGGCGATGCGAAGCGCGCGCTGTCCGAGACCGATCTCGCGCTGGCGAAGATCCCCGCCGTCTCGGGCTCGGGCGCGCAGCAATCGCCGGGGATCGACAACGACGCGGTGCGCATGCTCGACCAGGCGGAGCAGATCGCGCAGAAGGCGGGCGACAGCTTCGTGACCGTCGAGCGGCTGCTGGTCGCGCTTGCGCTGTCGCTGAACACCGCCGCGGGCAAGGCGCTGAAGGCTGCGGGGGCGACGCCCGAGGCGATCAACACCGCGATCAACGTCCTGCGCCAGGGCCGCACCGCCGATACCGCCGGCGCGGAGGATCGTTACGACGCGCTGAAGAAATTCGCGCGCGACCTGACGCAGGCGGCGCGCGACGGCAAGCTGGACCCCG
Source organism: uncultured Sphingomonas sp. (assembly GCA_964247555.1). Classification (GTDB taxonomy): domain Bacteria; phylum Pseudomonadota; class Alphaproteobacteria; order Sphingomonadales; family Sphingomonadaceae; genus Sphingomonas. Next base: position 6,794 of record CAXTVB010000121.1, read on the forward strand.
TCATCGGCCGCGACGAGGAGATTCGCCGCACCATCCAGATCCTCGCGCGGCGCACGAAGAACAACCCCGCGCTGATCGGCGAACCCGGGGTCGGCAAGACCGCGATCGCGGAAGGGCTCGCGCTGCGGATCGCGAATGGCGACGTGCCCGATACGCTGAAGGACCGCCGGCTGATGGCGCTCGACATGGGTGCACTGATCGCGGGCGCGAAATATCGCGGTGAGTTCGAGGAGCGGCTGAAGGGCGTGCTCGACGAGGTGAAGGCCGCGGAGGGCGACATCGTCCTGTTCATCGACGAGATGCACCAGCTGATCGGCGCGGGCAAATCCGAAGGCGCGATGGACGCCGGCAATCTGCTGAAGCCCGCGCTCGCCCGCGGCGAGTTGCACTGCGTCGGCGCGACCACGCTCGACGAATATCGAAAGTACGTCGAGAAGGATCCCGCGCTCCAGCGACGCTTCCAGCCGGTGATGGTCGGCGAACCGACCGTCGAGGACACGATCTCGATCCTACGGGGCCTCAAGGACCGCTACGAACTCCACCACGGCGTGCGCATCACCGACGGCGCGATCGTCGCCGCGTCGACCTTGTCGAACCGCTACATCACCGATCGTTTCCTGCCCGACAAGGCGATCGACCTGATGGACGAGGCGGCCTCGCGCATCCGCATGGAGGTGGAATCGAAGCCCGAGGCGATCGAGACCCTCGACCGCCGCATCATCCAGCTGAAGATCGAGCGCGAGGCGCTGAAGCGCGAGACGGACGCTGCGAGTATCGATCGGCTCGGCAATCTCGAGGCGGAGCTCGCCGATCTGGAGGAGCAGTCGGGCGCGCTGACCACGCGGTGGCGGGCCGAGAAGGACAAGATCGGCGCGAGCGCGAAGCTGAAGGAACAGCTCGACGCCGCGCGCCTCGAACTGGAGCAGGCGCAGCGGTCGGGCGACCTCGCACGCGCGGGCGAGCTGTCCTACGGCACCATCCCAGCGCTGGTCCGGCAGGTCGAGGAGGCGCAGGGTGCCACGGCCGGCGCGATGCTGCGCGAGGAAGTGACCGCGGACGATATCGCGGGCGTCATCAGCCGCTGGACCGGCATTCCGGTCGAACGGATGCTGCAGGGCGAGCGCGACAAGCTGCTCGCGATGGAAGCGACGATCGGGAAGCGCGTCATCGGTCAGGAACATGCGGTCCGCGCGGTTTCCACCGCGGTGCGCCGTGCGCGCGCGGGGCTGCAGGACCCGAACCGACCGCTGGGGTCGTTCCTGTTCCTGGGCCCGACCGGCGTCGGGAAGACCGAACTGACCAAGGCGCTCGCCGAATTCCTGTTCGACGACGGCAACGCGATGGTCCGCATCGACATGAGCGAATTCATGGAGAAGCACGCGGTCGCCCGGCTGATCGGCGCGCCGCCCGGCTATGTCGGTTACGAGGAGGGGGGCGTGCTTACCGAGGCGGTGCGGCGGCGGCCCTATCAGGTCGTGCTGTTCGACGAGGTGGAGAAGGCGCATCCGGACGTGTTCAACGTCCTGCTGCAGG
>CAXTVB010000122.1:0-8315 GCA_964247555.1 uncultured Sphingomonas sp.
ATGGGCACCACCGCGGCGCAGAAGAAGCTGTTCTTCAACCTGCGCCGGATGAAGTCCAAGCTCGACGCGTTCGAGGATGGCGACCTGCGTCCCGAGCACGTCGCGAAGATCGCGACCGACCTGGGCGTGACCGAAGCCGAAGTCACGAGCATGAACCGCCGCATGGCGATGGGCGGCGACACCTCGCTGAACGTCCCGATGCGCGAGGATGGCGAGGGCCAGTGGCAGGACTGGCTGCAGGACGATGCGCCGTTGCAGGACAAGATCGTCGCCGACGAGCAGGAGGCGAATGTCCGCCATTCGATGCTGGTCGATGCGATGGACGACCTGAACGACCGCGAGAAGCACATCCTGACCGAGCGCCGGCTGACCGACGATCCCAAGACGCTGGAGGAGCTGTCGCAGGTCTACAACGTGTCGCGCGAGCGCGTCCGCCAGATCGAGGTGCGCGCGTTCGAGAAGCTGCAGAAGGCGATGATGCGCATCGCCGGCGAGAAGCGGCTGATCGCGGCCTGACATGGTCGGCACCGTCGTCATCGGCGGCGGTGCGGCGGGGATTGCCGCGGCGCGGGCGTTGCACGACGCTGGCGAGGACGTGCTGCTGATCGAGGCGAAGGACCGGATCGGGGGGCGGGCACGGAGCGTGCGACTGCCGCCCATTGCGTCCCTCACATACCCCGTCACCCCAGCGAAAGCTGGGGTCTCAAGCGATGAGAGCGCGACGTTTCCAAACGGGGAGACCCCAGCTTTCGCTGGGGTGACGGATAAGGGCGGGGCGAAGGACAAGGCCAGGGTGTCGGGTGCGATCACCCTCGATCTCGGCTGCGGCTGGCTCCACTCCGCCAGGCGCAACCCCTGGACCCACATCGCCGAAACCACCGGCTTCACCGTCGACCGATCCCCCGCCAACTGGCGCACGCAGTGGCGCGACCTCGGCTTCCCGCCCGACGATCAGCAGGCCGCGCACGCCGCCTTCGCGCGCTGGAACGAGGCGGCGCTGGAGGCTGTCGACGGCCCCGACCGGCCATTGTCCGACTTCGTCGCCGCCGACGACCCCTGGCGGCCGATGATCGACTCGATCTCCGGCTATGCCAACGGCGCCCCGCTGGCACAGGTCTCGCTCCACGACTGGGCGGCGTATGAGGAGGCGTCGACCGAGGACAATTGGGCGGTCCGCGAAGGCTATGGCACGCTGGTCGCCGCGCACGCCGCCGGGATCGCCGTCCGGTTGAACACGCCCGTCACCCGCATCGACCATCGCGCGCGAAGCATCCGGGTGGAGACGCCCGCCGGCACGATCGAAGCCGATCGCGTGATCGTCGCGCTACCGACCACGGCCTACGAGCGCCTCGTCTTCGACCCCCCGCTCCCCGCCAAGCACGACGCCGCCGCCGCGCTGCCGCTCGGGCTGGCGGACAAGGCGTTCACGCTGGTCGACGATCCCGAATGGTCGACCAACGCGCATCTGACGGGCAACCCGCATAGCAACTGCACCGCGAGCCACCGATTGTCGCCGTTCGGCTGGCCGGTCGTCGAGAGCTTCTTCGGCGGCGACTGCGCGGAAGCGCTGGAGGACGAACGCGCCGCGAACGCCTTCGCGATCGACGAACTGGTCGCGCTGCTCGGCAGCGACTGGCGACGACGGTTGACCCCGGCGGGCGCGAGCCGGTGGCGGCACGAACCCTTCATCCACGGCAGCTATTCCCACGCCCGGGTCGGCGAGGCGCACCAGCGCCAGGTGCTGGCCGAACCGGTGGACGACCGCATCTTCTTCGCGGGCGAGGCATGCCACCCGACCGACTTCTCGACCGCGCACGGCGCGTACGAAACGGGGATCGCGGCGGCAGGGGCGGTGCTGGCGGGGGTCCGAGCCTTCACGTAGCTTCGTCACCCCGGCCTTGCGCCGGGGTCCATGGCGCGGCGAGCGCATCGCTGGAGCACAAAGCGCCGACCGCGGCGCACGATGGACCCCGGCGCAAGGCCGGGGTGACGGACGTGGTTGCAGGTTCACAAATTCCCATCCGCCTCTAGGATCACCCCATGATCCGCGCCCTCCGCATCCTCCTGAAAGCCATCCTCGGCTTCGTCCTCGTGACCGTCCTGTGGGTCGGCCTCTACCGCTTCGTGCCGCCCCCCTTCACCTTCACGATGCTCGGCGACGTGATCGCCGGGCACGGCGTCACCAAGACCTGGATGCCGCTATCGAAGATGGACCCCGACATGCCCCGCGCCGCGATCGCGGGCGAGGATTCGCGCTTCTGTTCGCACCACGGCTTCGACTGGCACGCGCTGGCGGGCGCGGCGGTGCGCAATGCGGAGGGCGGGCGCATCCGCGGGGGCTCCACGATCAGCCAGCAGACCGCGAAGAACGCGTTCCTGTTCCAGGGCGGCGGCTATGTCCGGAAAGGTTTCGAGGCGTATTTCACCGTCCTGATCGAGGCGCTGTGGGGCAAGCGCCGGATCATGGAGGTGTACCTCAACATCGCCGAGACCGGCATCGGCACCTATGGCGCGAACGCGGGTGCGATGCGGTATTTCGGGCACGACGCATCGACCCTGACGCCGACGGAGGCCGGCCGCATCGCCGCCGTCCTGCCGCTGCCCAAGAAGCGCGCGGCGATCGACCCGCATGGGTTCGTGCGGCGGCATGGCGATACGCTGGCGCGGCGGGTGGGGACGGTGCGGGGCGATGGGTTGGATGGGTGTTTGCGGTAGATACGGGCACTTCCATTCGGAAGTGCCCGTGCCACTCGACATTGTTTAGGTTTACCTGGTCAGATTATGTCGCTTGCGACAAGTGCCGACCCTGTGCTGTGTTCCAATCCTGCTTAGCATCTTCAAATTTGAAGTATGCATTCGCAGAGATCGCCACAAGATTACCAGTATCGCTGGTTGTATACCAACGCCACATATAATCTTGGTCCATGTGAAACATGGGATTAACTTCGCACATAGGCATCACCTTTTCATATGGTGAGCCGATAAGGCAGTGACTCTAATCCGGTCGAAGGCTGTAGTTATGTGGGGTATCGGGTTCTGGAGCTGGCAGTCTTGTTTTTTATCTTGGCCGTTTTCCGATAAGAACCAAAGAACGAACAACCGATGCGGCAAAAGATATCACGGCTTGCGGAACTATGTAAGGCTATCGCTAAGTCATATTTGCCTCCCTCTGCCCTGCGGCATCGCCGTCGAGCGGCGAGTCCAACCTACAGGATTAGACTCTGGCGACAAGCGAAATTCAAGAACAAATGGTGTAACAGTTTCAGCTCCCTGACAGCGGAAGCGGAGTACGCCTCGCCTCATCCGGACCGCAGCAACGCCACCCCAGCATCCCGCTCGAACAGATACAGCAACACCCGCGCCGCCTGCCCCCGGTCCCCCGCAAGCCCCCCGTCTCGATCCACCAGCAACCGCGCATCGTCGTGCGCGCATTGCAGCAGGTCGGCCATCATCTCCGGCGTCGCCAGCGGGACCGCCACCCCGCCCGCCTCGCGCGCCCACACCACCTCGCCCGCGCCGCGCAGCCGCAGATCCTCTTCGGCGATGCGGAAGCCGTCATTGGTCTCGCGCATCAGCGCCAGCCGTGCGCGCGACGTCTCGCTGAGCGCCGAACCGCGCACCAGCAGGCACACCGACCGCCCCCCGCCCCGCCCGACGCGCCCGCGCAGCTGGTGGAGCTGCGCCAGGCCGAAGCGGTCGGCATGTTCGATCACGATCAGCGTCGCATTGGGCACGTCGACGCCCACCTCGATGACCGTCGTCGCAACCAGCACCCCGAGCGCCCCCGCGGAGAACGCCGCCATCACCGCGTCCTTCTCCGCCGGCTTCATCCGCCCATGCACCAGCCCGACCCGCTCCCCGAACCGCGCCCGCAGCGTTTCCGCGCGCATCTCGGCCGCCGCGAGGTCGCTCTTCTCGCTCTCCTCGACGAGCGGGCACACCCAATAGGCTTGCCCGCCATCCCCCAGATGCCGGCCGAGCGCATTGACCACATCGTCCAGCCGGTCCTCGGAAATCACCCTTGTTTCAATGGGTTGTCGACCCGGTGGCATCTCGTCCAACCGGCTGACATCCATCTCGCCATATTGCGCCAGCGTCAGCGTGCGCGGGATCGGCGTCGCGGTCATTGCGAGGAGATGCGGCGGCCGGATCGCCTTGGCCTGCAACATCATCCGCTCCGCCACGCCGAACCGGTGCTGCTCGTCCACCACCACCAAGGCGAGGTCGCGATACCCGACCGCCTCCTGGAAAATCGCGTGCGTTCCGATGAGGATATCGATCGCGCCCGACGCCAGCGCCATCAGCGTCGCCTCCCGCACCCGCCCCTTGTCGCGCCCGGTCAGCACCGCGACCTCGACCGGCAGGCCTGTGAGCAACGATCGCAACGTTTCGTAATGCTGCCGCGCGAGGATTTCGGTCGGCGCGAGCATCGCCCCCTGCGCACCCGCCTCCACCGCGATCAGCAGCGCCATCGCCGCGACGAGCGTCTTGCCCGATCCGACATCGCCCTGCAGCAGCCGCAGCATCGGCGCCTCCTGCGCCAGATCGCCCTCGATCTCCCGGATCGTCCGCGCCTGCGCGCCCGTCGGCGTGTACGGCAGCTCGAGCATGTCGCGCAGCCGCCCGTCGCCCGCCAGCGCACGACCACGCCGCTTGCGCGTGTCGGCGCGAACCAAGGTCATCGCCAATTGGTTGGCGAACACCTCGTCATACGCCAGCCGCTCGCGCGCCTTCGCATCCGCCGGGTCGGCGTGGATCCGCTCCAGCGCTTCGCGCCAGCCGGGCCAGCCACGATGCGCCTTCAGCCCCGGCTCGATCCATTCGGGCAGCACCGGCGCACGCGCGATCGCCTGCGCGGCGAAGGCGGCAAGGCGGCGCGAGGTCAGCCCCTCCGACAGCGGATAGATCGCCTCGCGCCCGGTGAAATCCTCACCCGGCTCGCCGAGTTCCGGATGGACGAGCTGCAATTCCTGGCCATAGCGGTCGAGCCGCCCCGACACCCGCTTCGCCTCGCCGGCGGGCAGCAGCTTCTTCGCATAACCCGACGAGCCGCCGAAATAGACGAGCCCGACATGATTGCCCTTCGCATCGTAGGCGTTGACCCGCGTCGGCCCGCGCATGCTGCCGCTCGACCGGTAATCGCGCGGGGTCAGCGTGATCGCGATCGTGCGGCCGACATCCGCCTCGTCGAGCGCGTCGCGCGCCACGCGGTCGATGAAGCCGGTCGGCAAGTGGAACGCTACGTCGACCACGCGGGCGAGGCCCAACCGCTCCAATGGCTTGGCAATCGCGGCGCCCACGCCCTTGAGCGCGGTGATCTCTGCGAACAGCGGATTGAGGATATCGGGGCGCATGACTACATGAACGCTATAGACCAGCCGACGGCCGCCGCCAGCGTCCGCCGGCCTATTGCCGTTGGAGCACCATGGACCACGAAACCCGCCTGAAACGCATCCGCTTTCGCAGCTGGCATCGCGGCACGAAGGAAGCCGACATGATGATCGGCGGCTTCTTCGACACCCATGGCACGTCCTGGAACCCGGCCGAACTCGACTGGTTCGAGGCGCTGCTGGAGCAACAGGACGTCGACATCATGGGCTGGGCGATCGGATCGATCGCGTGTCCGCCCGAATGGGACGGGCCGATGATGCACGCGATGCGGTCGATCGATTACGTGACCGTGGCGGAATAGCCGCCGTGTTCCTGCGAACGCAGGAACCCAGAGCGGCAGGCGACGCCGCTCCCCACCCTGGGCTTCTGCGTGTGCAGGAGCACGCGAAAGAATAGATGCCCGACCTCAAGACGATCCTGACCGCCAAGGCCCCGCTGACGCTCGCGGGCGTTCCGACCGGTTTCCTGCCCTCGTTGCTGGCCGACCTCGCCCGCGCCGCGCCGAGCCGCGCGGTGTTCGTCGCACCCGACGATGCCGCGATGCGCGCGATCGGTGCGACGGCGGCGTTCTTCGCGCCCGACCTGGAGATCGTGCAGTTCTCCGCCTGGGATTGCCTGCCCTACGACCGCGCATCGCCGACGTTGCGCGTCATGGCGGAGCGGATCGGCGCGCTGCACCGGTTGCAGGCGAAGCCGAAGGGGCCGCAGCTCGTCCTGACCACGGTCAACGCCGCGACGCAGCGCGTGCTGACGCCGTTCCGCATCCGCCAGTTGGTCGCCTCGCTCGCGCCCGGCGAGCGGATCGGGCGCGACGACTTGGCCACGCTGCTCCAGGCGAACGGCTATGTCCGCACCGATACCGTCCACGAACAGGGCGAATATGCGGTGCGCGGCGGGCTGGTCGATCTGCATCCGTCGGGCGAGGAGCAGGCGCTCCGGCTCGATTTCTTCGGTGACGAGATCGAGAGCGTGCGGACGTTCGATCCGCAGGATCAGCGCACGACGGGGCGGATCGACGGTTTCACGTTGCTGCCCGCGTCGGAAGCGCTGCTGGACGGCGAGTCGATCAAGCGGTTCCGCAGCCGGTATCGCGAAAGCTTCGGCGCGACCGCGACGGGCGATCCCATCTATCAGGCGGTGTCCGACGGGCGGCGCCAGGCGGGGATGGAACATTGGCTGTCGATGTTCGAGGAGAAGCTGGCGACGCTGTTCGATCACCTGGGAAAAGAGGCGATCATTGTCCACGACGCGGGCGTGGCGCAGGCGGCGGAAGGGCGGCTGGAAGCGATCGCCGATTATTTCGAGAACCGGCGGCGGGCCGAGGCTTCGCAACCCGGGAGTTACCGGCCTCTTCCGGCTAAGGCATTGTATCTGAACGAGAAAGAATGGGCGGAGGCACTTGCGGACGCCCGGTCGCATGTCGCGACGCCGTTCCATGAGCCTGAAAGCGCGACCGTGCTCGATTTCGGCGTCGACGGCCCGCGCGATTTCGCGCCCGAGCGCGCCGGCGGGGTGAACATCTACGAAGCGGTGGTCGAACATATCGGCAAACTGCGCAAGGACGGCCGCAAGCCGATCCTCGCCAGCTATTCCGCCGGATCGCGCGAGCGGCTGGCGGGGTTGCTGAAGGATCATGGGCTGACGGGCGGCGTAGCGGTCGATACGTGGCAGGAGGCGCTGGGCGCAGCCAATCCTCCCCGGGACGGGGAGGGTGTTCGAGCTTTGGCAGGCTCCCAGCCTGCCAAGATCGTGTCCGGGGGACACGATCTCGCTCGAACACAGCCGCAGGCTGGTGGAGGGGGCGGGCCGCAAGCGACATCGCCCGCGGCCCGCCCCCTCCGTCAGCCTGCGGCTGCCACCTCCCCGTCCCGGGGAGGATTTGGGGTCGCCCTCGTCGTCCTCCCGCTCGATCACGGCTTCACCGCGCCCGGCATCGCGGTCCTGACCGAACAGGACATGCTCGGCGACCGGCTCGTCCGGCGGCGCAAGCGGAAGAAATCCGCCGACGCGTTCCTCGCCGAACTGGCGACGCTGACCCCGGGCGATCTCGTCGTCCATATGGATCACGGCATCGGCCGCTATCAGGGACTGACGTCGATCCCGGTCGGCAAGAGCCCGCACGACTGCGTCGCGGTGGAATATGCCGGTGGCGACAAGCTGTTCGTGCCGGTCGAAAACCTCGAGGTCCTGTCGCGCTACGGATCGGGCGAGGACGGCGCGTCGCTCGACCGCCTGGGCGGCGAGGCGTGGCAGCGGCGCAAGTCGAAGATGAAGGAGCGCATCCGCGAGATCGCGGGTGAACTGATCGCGGTCGCCGCCGAACGCGCGGTCCGCCCGGGCGACGTGATCGAACGCGACTCCAGTGGCTATCCCAGCTTCGTCGACCGTTTCCCGTACGAGGAGACCGACGACCAGGACCGTGCGATCGACGACGTCATGGTCGATCTGGCGGCGGGCAAGCCGATGGACCGGTTGATCGTCGGCGATGTCGGCTTCGGCAAGACCGAGGTCGCCTTGCGCGCCGCCTTCGTCGCGGCGCTGGCGGGCAAGCAGGTCGCGGTCGTCTGCCCGACGACATTGCTCGCGCGCCAGCATTTCAACAATTTCGTCGCGCGGTTCGAAGGCTTCCCCATCGAGATCGGCCGCCTGTCGCGACTCGTCACGGCGGCGGAGGCGAAGCGGACGCGCGACGGGCTGGCGGACGGGACGATCGACGTCGTCATCGGCACGCATGCGATCCTGGCGAAGTCGATCGATTTCAAGCGGCTCGGGCTCGTCGTGGTCGACGAGGAACAGCGTTTCGGCGTGACGCACAAGGAGCGGCTGAAGACGCTGCGCGCCGATGTCCATATGCTGACCCTGACCGCGACGCCGATCCCGCGGACGTTGCAGATGGCGATGTCGGGCATCCGCGAATTGTCGGT
>CAXTVB010000123.1:0-8288 GCA_964247555.1 uncultured Sphingomonas sp.
GTGCCGGCGAGATGCCAGACCCCGGAACGACGCTACTCTGGTTCGAAAGGTCTTTATGCTCCCAGGTGAAGAAGAAGTGCGCGATGTCCTTGACGATCGGACCGCCCAGCGCGACGCCGTACTGCTTCGACGGCACCTTCGCCTTCGGAGTGTTGGTCGCCTCCTCCGCCACGGTCCGCGCTCGCAGATCCTGGTTGGTGAATTCGAAGAAGGAGTCGCCGTGGAACGTGTTGGTGCCCGACTTCGTCTGCGCGATGATGATCGAGCTGCCCGCGTCGCCATAGGCCGCGGAATAGTTAGACGTGACGACCTTGTACTCGCCGATCGCGAGCTGCGGGAAGGGGTTGCCAGGATCGCCGTTGCCCTGCGGGCCGCCGCTGCCGGTGATGCCCGAGCCACCGCTGATGAAGTCCTTCTGGCTGACCCCGTCGATGTAGACGTTCACGGACGACGCGACCTGCGCGCCGCCGCGCAGCGAGGTGTTGCCCTGCGCGTCGACGCTGAACTGCACGCCGGGGACGGTGTCGGCGAATTCGAGGAAGTTGCGCGTGATCTGCGGAAGGGCTGCGATGTCGTGCAGCGTCACGAACTGGTTGACCTCCGACGAATGCACGTCGGTCGTGGGGCGCGATCCCGTGACGACGATGTCGCCCGGCGCGCTCGCCGGCGCGTCGAAATCCAGGTTCGAGGTCGATGCCACCGAAACGACGACATCGCCCGACCGGTCGCCCGCGGTGACGTGGTAATTGCCGGGCTGCAGGCCAGCGACGACATAGGTGCCGTCCGAGCCCGCCGTCGCGCGGCGCGTCGAGCCGGTGTTCACCTCGGTGGCGACCACCTCCACGCCCGCCGCGGCCCTGCCGCGCAGCGTGGCCTGCGCGAGCTGCGCGACGGCCGTCGTCGGAGTCACGATGGCGCCCGCCGCGGCGATCGCCGCCAGCGACGTTCCCAGTTTCCCGAGCGCCAAGACCTTCCTGCTGACCAAGTTCTTCATTTCAAGCCCCCCTCCAAAATCGCGTCGCAGCTGATTCTTGTCAGCCTTGTCTCGCGAGGTCCCTTACCAGATAATGTATCCGGTTACAGTAAAAAGCAAGCGTAGCGAATTCCGGGCAATAACTTTGTAAATCAGTATTTTACGCCATTTTAGGGCTGGATACGGACGATCAGGCCGGCAACAGCTCGAAGCTGCCGCCGACCCCTTCCGCCTCCGCGGTCGGCGCGACCCAGACGCGAAACGCGCCCGGCTCGACGGTCGGTTTGAGATCGATGCCGACGAACAGCAGGTCCGCGCGGCGCAGCGTGAACGCGACCGTCTTCGTCTCACCCGGCGCGAGCGCGACGCGGCTGAACCCCTTCAGTTGCCGGACCGGCCGCGTGACGCTGGCCGCGACGTCGTGGATGTACAGCTGGACCACCTCTTCGGCCGCGCGACGTCCGCTATTGGTGACCTTCGCACGCACCGTCAGCACGCCGTCCCACGGCAATTGCGCATCGCTCAAGGACAGGCCGGTATAGTCCACCCGGCCATAGGTCAGCCCATGCCCGAACGCGAAGCGCGCGGCGTTCGCCGTCTCCCGGTAATGCGCCTTATATTCCAGCAATGGCCCGGGCGGGTTGGGCCGGCCGGTCGCCTTGTGCGCGTAGTAGAGCGGCTCCTGCCCGGTGGCGTAGGGGAAGCTGATGGGTAGCCGCGCGGACGGTGCTGCAAGACCGAACAGGATATCGGCGATCGCCGGACCGGACTCCGATCCGAGGAACCAGGTGACCAGCAGCGCGGGCGCATCCAGAACCGCGCCTTCCAGCGCCAGCGCGCGACCGTTGCGCAGCAGCACGACGACCGGCTTGCCCGTCTTCGCGATCGCCTCCGCCAGCGCCTGTTGCGGCGCGGGTACGACGATCGCGTCGCGCGACTGCGCCTCGCCGGACATCTGCTGGCTCTCGCCGATCGCCAATAGCACGATGTCCGCGGCCTGGGCGGCGGCGACGGCGGCGTCGATACCGCCCGCGATCGGCGCCTCGACACCCGATCCCGCGACCGCCGTCACCATGGCCGGATCGCGCACCGCCGCGCGCACGCCGGTCAGCAGGTCGACCGCATCGGCATCGCTGCCGTACATGTTCCACGGGCCGACCAGATCGTGCTGCCCTTGCGCGAACGGCCCGATCAGCGCGATCCGCTTGCCCGATCGCGGCAGCGGCAGCAGGTCGCCCTCGTTCTTCAGCATCACGATCGACCGCCGCGCCGCCTCGCGCGCCAGCGCCAGATGCTCGGGCGTCCGGACCCGCGTCGTCTCGCGGCGCGGATCGATCCGGCGGAACGGATCGTCGAACAGCCCGAGCGCCGCCTTCACGGTCAGCACCCGCCGCACCGCCTCGTCCAGCCGCGCCATCGGCACCGATCCATCCGCGACCAAGCCGGGCAGGTGCGTCATGTAGAACCCGCTCTGCATGCTCATGTCGACACCCGCCATGAAGGCCAGCCGCGTCGCCTCGCGCGTGTCCTTCGCGAAACCGGCAGCGATCATTTCCTCGTCGCCGGTATAATCCGACACGACGAGCCCGCGGAAATTCCACTCGCGGTGCAGCACCTGCCTCAGCAGCCACGGATTGCCCGTCGCGGGAACCCCCGACAGCTCGTTGAACGCCGCCATCACCGACAAAGCACCGGCATCGAACGCCGCCTGGAACGGCGGGAAATACACGTCGCGAAGCGTGCGTTCGGAGACATCCACCGAATTATAGTCGAGCCCCGCCTCGGCCGCGCCATAACCGGCGAAATGCTTGGCGCAGGCCAGCACCGCATCGTCGGCCTTCAGCCCGCGCGTACCCTGGAAGCCGCGAACGCGCGCCGCCGCCATCATCCGTCCCAGCAGCACATCCTCGCCCGCCGCCTCTACACCGCGGCCCCAGCGCTGGTCGCGCGCGATGTCGACCATCGGCGCGAAGGTCCAGTCCAGCCCCGCCGCCGCAGCTTCCGTCCCCGCGACGCGCGCGGTTCGTTCGGCCAACACCGGATCGAAGCTCGCCGCTTCACCGAGCGGGACCGGGAAGACGGTGCGGAAGCCGTGGATGACGTCGGCGGCGAAGATCAACGGGATCTTCGCACGCGATTCGCGCATCGCCGCGGTCTGCATCCGCTGCGCCATATCGGCGCCGTTGCCGTTGAAGACGCCCGTCAGCCTGCCCGCGCGCACGGCGGCAAGCTGCTGGTCGAAGGTAGCGCCTGCGCCGACGGGGTTCAGCTTGTCGGCCGCGCCGCCGCTCCAGGCTGCTGCCATCAACGTGAGCTGGCCCGCCTTCTCTTCCACGGTCAGCGTAGCGAGGATCGCCTCGACCGCTGCAGGCAGCGCGAGGGTATCCGCGCCTGCCAGCATCGCCCGCGCCGGGCTGGTCGCCCATGCCGCAACCGCAGCGCCGCCGAGCACCAGCGACCGCCGGGATACCCCGTTCTCCGTCATTCGACCCCTCCCCTTATGCCCGACGCGCCATCGATACCGTGTCGCGCTTTCGTGCCGTACCGCAAATGCCAATCGTGTAACCGATTACATCAAAAAATATCGCGACGCCAGTGCGTGTCGATCAACCGCGATCCAGCCAACCGCCGGTGAACCCGGCGCGAGTCAGCCCGCGGCGGATCGTCGGCGACCGCCGCATCGCGCGCCAGATCGATCCGTCGCGGTGGTTGGCGATCGCGCCCAGGATGGGGCCCTGGTCGATCCCCAGATGGTCGCCATCGATCCAGCCGAACCGCGGGTCGACCCGTCCCTTCGCGACCTCGGCCCCCGCCATCCGGAACGTCGGGTTGAACGCATCGACGAACCCGTAGCGTCCGTACAGCGCGCCGTCGGCATAAAGGCGCATCGCTTGGCCGGCCGGCACCGCGATCTCGGGCGCGAAGGCCAGACTGCCCAGTGCCGCGGTGGGTGCCAGCGTGCCGTCGTCGCGTCCGTCCGGCTCGCCGACCGGCCCCCGCGCGGAATAGCCGAAGAACTGACGCTGCTTGCCGTCCAGCGTGACCAATCGTTCGGCGGGGCCGTCGCATGCGGTCAGGCCCCACAGATCGCGGCCATACCCCTCCCAGCCCATCGGATTGGCTATGCAATAGGCGCGGTCGGCATAGGTCGCACGGCGGCTATTCTCGAAATAGTCGAGCCCCGCCGCGCGCATCGGCGCGTCGCGGATGCCGCGGAAATCGATCCACATCTGGCTATATTGGTGGCCGAACAGGGGCGCGAAGGCGACTCGCCGCGTCTCGCCCTCCCCGCGCCAGAACGCCGGATAGGGCTTCGTCCAGACGTCCCATGCACCGTCCGCCACGGGATGCCCGCCCGACCCGAGCGCGAGGATATAGACCATCATCCCTTCGTTGAAGCCGTCCCAGTCGCGCGCGATGAAGCCGCTGCCTGGATGCCAACCCATCGAGATCCCGCCCGAGGCATGCTGGAACCACGGCCATTCCGCCCGATCGACGATGCGCGTGGCCAGCGTCCGGATCGTCCGCTCGTCGGGATGATCCGAATCGAACCACGCCGCGACATGCAGCATGCCGAGGTGCAGCAATGCGGTATCGACGCTCGACAGTTCGACGTTTCCGAAGCGAAGCCCGGTCTGCATGTCGAGGAAATGATAGAAGAACCCGCGATGCCCCGCGACGCCGGTCGCGCCGGAACCGCTCGGCGCCGTATCGAAGAACCGCAGCGTGGCGAGCGTCCGCCGCCGCGCCTGATCGCGCGTGATCCAGCCGCGCTCGACCCCGATCGGATAGGCGGTCAGCGCGAAGCCGACCGCGGCGATGCTGCTGAACGACGGTGTGGGCCAGCGGTCGGGTACCAGCCCGTTCGCTTCGTTGGCGGTTTCCCAGAAGAACCGGAACGTGCGTTCGGCCAGGTCGTCGAAAAAAGCCGGCAGGGGTTTCGGTGCGACCGTGCGCGCCATCAGCGACGGTACGGACAGCCCGCCACCGATGGCCACCGCCCCGCCGAGCATATCGCGCCGCCCGATCATGCGCGGCCCCCCGTCGTCGCGCGCACGATTAGATCAGGCATGATCCGCATCCGCTCCGGCCCCGTCGCCGGCACCTTGCCGGCCAGTTGCGCGATCAGCCGGTCGACGGCGCGGCCGGCAAGCATGTCCATCGGCACATGCATCGTCGTCAGCCCCAGATACCGCGCCAGGGGCACGTCGTCGAACCCGGCCACCATCACCTCGTCCGGCACGTCGCGCCCCGCTTCGCGCAGCGCCGCGAGCGCGCCGAGCGCCATGCCGTCATTGGCCGCGAAGATCGCATCGAACGCGCGACCTTCGTCGATCAGGCGGCGGACCGCGACGGCCCCGCTCTCCTCCTGGAAATCGCCTTCGATCATCGGCACGTCGAGCGACGGCGCATGCTCGGCGATCGCGGCCTGGACGCCCTCGGCGCGTTCGCGCGCATCGATATTGCCGTTCGGGCCCGTGATATGGACGATGCGCTGCCTGCCGACGTCCAGCAGATGCGCGATCATCGCCGCCGCACCCGCGCGATTATCGATGCGCACCCCGTCGCGGTCCATGACGTCCTCCGAATTGATGAGCACCGCCGGCGTGGTGCGCGGCAGCAGCGCGGCCACGCGGTCGGACGCCAATTGCGGCGCCATGACGATCAGCCCGTCGACGCGGCCATGCATGGCGAAAATCGCCTGCCGCGCCAGATCGGGATCGGCGTGCATCGTCGAATAGAGCATCTGGTAGCCTTGCGCCGCGGTCGCCCGGTCCATGCCGCGCACGAGTTCGGAGAAAAATCCGCCGTGCAGATCGGGCAGAACCACGCCGATGACATTGGTACGCGACAGGCTGAGCGACCGCGCCCCGGCATGTGGCACATAGCCGAGACGGTCCGCGACGACGCGGATTCGATCTCGGGTCGCCGGAATGACGGTGTGCAATCCGTTCAGTGCGCGCGACACGGTGGCGACGGACACCGATGCCTCGCGGGCCACGTCTCGGATCGTCGCTTTGGTCATCATATCGGTCTCGGGCGCGAACGACCCGGCGGTCGTACGATCAGCATCGCCACCGTGTATCCGGTTCCACCGTCTGCATCAAATGCCGCGCGACGCGATCCGGACGACGTTTTCCCCTGACCCGTTGCGACCATGTGGTTATACGTGGCCGCGCAGCCGGGCCGCACGAACGGTCCGACACCGGCGGGAGCGGACATCATGAATTCGCAGGTTTTCCGACTTTGCCTGATCGTCGCATCGACGATCGTCGGGGTCGCCGCGCCGGCTCATGCCGACCGGCACTTCTCCGACGAAGTGTTCTTCGACACCAGCCTTTCGCCGGCAAGCTATTCGTACAGCACGGGCCGGGCGTCCGGCGGCAGCATCCTCGCGCTGGTCGATCGCAAGCTGCCGGTGACGCAGGCGCATGTCGTCAGCGGACCCAATGCGCTGCGTCTTGCCTGGGCATCGGCAAAGGGCGGCAACTGGTCCGCCGAGATCCGGAGCTACCGCTGGCGCAACCGGCCGACGCGGTGGGCGGGAACCACGCTATATGCCTGGGCGTGGAGCGACCGGGCCATCGCCGCGCGCGATCTGCCGCAAGTCGCGGCGGTCGACCTCGCCCGCAATCCCACCGCGCAGCAACCGCTATCGGCCTTCACCGGCGACATCCCGGCGCGGCGATGGACGCGGATCGCGATCCCGCTCGACCGCTTCGTCGCGACATCGATCCATGGCTTCGATCCGGCGACGCTCGGGACGCTGGTCCTGTCGCAGGGCGCCGACGACGGACGATCCCACGAACTCATCCTCGACGATCTGCGGATCCAGTCCGATCCCGGCCCGACGATCGCACCGCCGCCCCCCGCCGGGCTGACCGCCGCGGGCTATGAGCGCCACGTCCTGCTGCAATGGCAGGGCGTCACCGACCCCGGCGTGGCGCAATATGTCGTCTATCGATCGCTCGACGGCGGCGCATGGCGCCCGATCGGCGTCCAGCGTGCCGGCGTCACGCGCTATGTCGACTGGATCGGGATGACCGGCGCGAATGCCGTCTACCGCATCTCGGCACGGACCTCCGCGCTCGCCGAGTCCCCGCCTTCGCCGGCGATCTCCGCGCGCACGCGGCCGATGACCGATAACGAGCTGCTCGACATGGTTCAGGATGCGAGCTTCCATTATTATTGGGATGCCGCCGAGCCGGTGTCCGGGATGGCGCGCGAGAGCCAGCCCGGCGACGACGACACCATCGCGCTCGGCGCCAGCGGGTTCGGCGTGATGGCGACGGTCGTCGCGGCCGACCGGGGGTTCGTGCCCCGCGCGGCCGCGGTCGAGCGCATGCTGAAGATCACGCGTTTCCTGGAGCGCGCCGATCGCTTCCACGGCGTCTGGTCGCATTTCCTCTCGGGCCGCACCGGGCATGCCGTCCCGCTGTTCGGGATCTACGACGACGGCGCCGATCTGGTGGAGACGTCGTTCATGATGGAGGGCCTGCTCGCCGCACGCGGTTATTATGACCGCGACACGCCGGCCGAACGCGAACTGCGGGCGCGGATCACGGCATTGTGGCGCGGCGTCGACTGGGACTGGTTCCGCGCGACGCCGAAGCGCGATGCGCTCTACTGGCATTGGTCGCCGCATTACGGGTTCGCGATCGCCAACCGGCTCGAAGGCTGGAACGAGGTCATGATAACCTATCTGCTCGCGGTCGCATCGCCGACGCACGCGATCCCGCCCGCGGCCTATTATACCGGCTATACCCGCGTCGGCGGCACCGAACCTTACGGCGTGCCGCGCACCTATTTCGGCATCACCACCACGCAGAGCTATTATCCCCCAACGAAGGATTCGCCGGGCAGCACGGGCCCGTTATTCTTCAGCCATTACTCGTTCATGGGGTACGACGCACGCAACGCCGCGGATCGGTTCGGCAATTATTTCGACACCAACCGCGCGCTGGCGCGGATCAGCCAGGCCTATGCGATCGCCAATCCCAAGGGGATGAAAGGCTATGGCGCGAACAGCTGGGGACTGACCGCGGTCGACGGGCCCGACGACGACTATCACGAATATAAACCGTACATGACCGACGACGGCACGATCGCACCGACCGGCGCGGTCGCGAGCTATGCCTATACTCCCGACGCATCGCTCGCCGCGATCAAGCACTGGTACCGCGACATGGGCGACCGAGTCTGGGGAATCTACGGTTTTACCGATAGCTTCAACGAACAGCAGGATTGGTATTCGGGCATGTCCATGGGGCTCAACCAGGCGCCACAGACGGTGATGATCGAGAAGGGGCGCAGC
>CAXTVB010000124.1:0-8259 GCA_964247555.1 uncultured Sphingomonas sp.
GACATGTTGCGCGCGATGTCGTCGGCGAGCGCGATCACGCGGCTGGCCTTGATGCCGCTTTCGGGCTCCAGTTCGTACATCGTGACGACGGGGCCGGGGCGGACCTCGACGATCGACCCCTTCACCTTGAAGTCGTCGAGCACGTTCTCGAGCAGCCGCGCGTTGCGTTCCAGCGCCGCCTTGTCGATCACGTTGCCCGACGATGGGGGTGTCGGGGTCAGCAGGTCGATCGACGGCAGGACATAGCTATGGCCCAGATCGAGCTGCTGCTGCTTCAGCTTGGGCTTGGCAGCGGAGGGCGCGAGCGTCCGGTCGGCGATGACGGGGGCGGGGCGCGGGTCGGGTTCGGCGAGCGCGCGCGGCGCGACGGGCTTGCGGGTCAGGGTCAGCGGCTCGTCGAAATCGTCGATCGCGGCGATGCTCTCCCGACCGCGATTGCGGCGCAGGCGGCGGCCGTGTTCGACGAAATCGATCTCCAGGCTCTTCGCCCAGACGATCACGCCGCCGATGCCCAGCGCCAGCCCGATGCCGCGCGCCGCCCAGACTTCCGCAGCCGGCCGACCCAGCATCGCGAGCGCCGCATGCACCCCGCGCGCGACCGCCAGCCCGACGACCCCGCCCCAGCCGGCGGGCAACGCCAGCACCGACGCGTCGGACACGAATGCGAACGCGGCGGCCATCAGCGCCACGCCGATCGCCTCGCCGCGCAGCATCCGGCCCCAGCGCCCCGCCGGCTGTTCGCGCCACAGTCGTAGCGCGACGATCGCGGGCACCGGCAGCAGCAGCGCTGCGACGGGGCCGAAGACGGTCAGCGTTAGATCGGCGAACCACGCACCGGGTTCGCCCAGCAGGTTGGCCGGCGGGCCGCCTGCCGCGGTGTTGAACGCGGCATCGCTCGCGTGATAGCTCGCGATCGCCAATGCGGTGACGACGGTGACCGCGAACAGCGTGATCGCGGTCAGCAGCGCGCCGCTCCTGACCGCCCCCGCCCGCCACGTCTCGCGCCACAAGGCTGGCTGCGCCCGGCTCGCCATCGTTCCCGTCCCCGCCACTGTCGAAATGCCCGGGCGGATTCATCGGCTTCCCGGGCTTTGCAGTCAAGGCGGACGGGGGTAGGGCGAACGCCATGGATAGCGACGTCATCATCCTCGGCGGCGGTCTGGTCGGCGCGACGCTGGCCGTGGCGCTGGACACGCACGGCCTCTCTTCGATCGTCATCGACCCCGCGGACCCCGCGGTCACGCTGGCGCCGGGCTTCGACGGGCGCGCCTCGGCAGTGGCGAGCGCGAGCGGGCGGCTGCTGGAGGCGATCGGCGTCGGCGCGCGGCTGGCCGGGCAGGGCTGCGCAATCCGCGGCATTCGGGTCAGCGACGGGCTGGAGCCAGGGGCCCTCGATTTCGAACCGGATGCCGATGATGGTGCGCTGGGTACGATGTACGAGAACAAGCTGCTGCGGCGTACGCTGTTCGAAGCGGCGCAGGCCGCCCCGAAGGTCGACCTTCGGATGCAGACGCGCGCGACGACGGTCGATCGCGCCGCATCGGGGGTCACCGCGACGCTCGATTCGGGCGCGGTCGTCCGCGCGCCGCTGCTGATCGTCGCGGAAGGACGCAATTCGCCCACGCGCGCCGCCGCCGGCATCACCGTCGCGCATTGGAAATACGACCACGCCGCGATCGTCGGTGCGTTCCATCACGAACGCCCACACGACCAGACCGCGTTCGAGATCTTCTATCCCAGCGGCCCGTTCGCGCTGCTGCCCTTGCCCGACGACGAGATCGGCCATCGCTCCGCGATCGTCTGGACGGTCGATGCGAAGGATGCCGCGGGGATGCTGAAGCTCGGCGATCGCGGCTTCCTGGCGGAGGCGGAGCAGCGGATGGGCGGGTTCCTGGGGGCGTTGTCCCATGCGAGTCCCCGTGCCTCCTACCCGCTCGGCTTCCACCACGCCGCCCGCATTACCGCCGAACGGCTCGCGCTGGTCGGCGATGCGGCGCATGGCATCCACCCGATCGCGGGGCAGGGGCTGAACCTGGGGTTCCGCGACGTCGCGACGCTAGCGGAGGTGCTGGTCGAGGGCAAGCGGCTCGGGCTCGACCTCGGTGATGCCGCTTTGCTCGCACGCTACCAGCGCTGGCGCGGGCTCGACACGTTCATGGTGGCGCTTGCGACCGATTCGCTGACCCGCCTCTTCGGCATCCCCGGCAGGACCGCGAGCGCGGTGCGGCGCTTCGGTATCTCGGCGGTGAATGCGATCCCGCCGCTGAAGGACCGCTTCATGGCGGAGGCGCGCGGCGAGAGCGGGGATCTGCCGAAGCTTCTGCAGGGGATGATGGTGTAATGCACGGGAACGCACGATCGGCGGCGTTCGCGGCGATCCTCTGCCTGGCGTCGCCTGCCGCCGCGCAGCACGAGCGGCCCGATCGGAGCCCGGCCGACCGAGCCTGGGGCCGCACCCGCGAGGCGTCGGCGCTGACGATGATCCGGACGCTCGACATGCTGTCGTTCCCGAACTCGATCGGACCGCGCCGCACTTCCGGCAAGCGGACGCTGGCGGATTACGGTTTCACCGTCGTGAAGGGGTTCGACGACGGCTGGGCTTATGCGACGGAGCCCGACAAATCGTGGCAGATCGGGGTTTTCGTGCTGACGGACGGCCACCGCTCGAAGCGATTGTGCATCACGGACGGCGCGATCGGCGGCGGGACGTATCGCAGCACGACCGCGATCGACGTCGCGGCACGACCGGGCGGCACATGGCATGCGATCCGTACGCTCGGCCCCGTGAAGGGCTGCCGCTGAACGCGATTCACCCGTCGCTAAGGCGGCGCGCTTCCTCGACCAGCATCACCGGTATGCCGTCGCGGATCGGGAAGGCGAGGCCGGCGGCTTCGCTGACCAGTTCCCCCGCCGGTTCGTCGTAGCGCAGCGGGGTCCGCGTGACGGGGCAGACGAGCCGTTCGAGCAGCCAGGGATCGATCGTCACTCCGCTACTCCCACTGCCGCCCCTCACTGCAGCGTCACCCGGTCCTCGCCGTCATGCCGGCCGAAGAATTGCATCAGCTGGATGATCAGTTCCGCGCGCGTCTCGATATCGCCCGCCTCCAGCAGCGCCTGCTTGGCGGCGGAATCGAATGGCGCGATCTGCGCGATGCCGTTGACCAGCGCTTCGTCGTCCAGCCGCCCGACCGCGTCCCAATCGACCGAATAGCCCTGCGCATCGGCGAAGCGCCGCGACTCCAGTTCCAGCGAGGACCGCCGCCCCAGCGACAGCGCATCGTCCACCATTGCGGGCAGCAATTCCGCCTCGACCTGGCGGAACGCGGTCGCGACGTCCAGCTCGCGCACGATCCGGAACAGCGACGTGCCCTCCAGGATCACGTTGTAGCGGCCATCGTCCATCGCCTCCACCTCGGCGATACGGCCGACGCAGCCCAGGTCGAACAGCGCGGGCGGCACGTCCTCGCGCCCAGAGACCGGGCGCGGCTGGACCATGCCGATCCGCCGGTCGCGCGCCATCGCGTCGGAGATCAACGCGCGGTAGCGCGGCTCGAAGATGTGCAGCGGCAAATGCATGCCGGGGAACAGCAACGCACCCGGCAGCGGGAAGATCGACAGCCGGGTGGTGGTGCGATCGCTGGCCACCCCGGTCATCCGAACAGGATCGCGGAAAGCCGACGACGCTGCGCCGATACCCAGGGATCCTCCAGCCCGACGACCGCGAACAATTTGAGCAACTGCGTCCGCGCGGCGCCCTCGTTCCAGTTGCGATCGGCCGCGACGATATGGAGCAGGTCGTCCGCCGCCGCGTCGCGGTCCCCTGCCGCCATCTCCGCGCCCGCCAGCGCGAACCGGCGTTCGTGATCGTCGGGATTATTCTCCACCTCCGCCTTCAGCGCGGCGAAGTCCGCCACGGGCTGCGCGGTCTTCGCCAGGTCGATCGCGGCGCGCGCGCGGTCGATGCCGGCGTCCTTCGTGCCCTCGGGCAGCCCGGCGATCGCGGCCTCCGCCTCGTCGGTCCGCCCCGCGGCGACCAGCGCGCGGATATGCCCGGACACGACACCCGGATGATCGGGCGCCATTTCCATCAACTGGTCGAAGATGCCGACCGCCCGCTCGCCGTCGCCCGCGGCCAGCACGTCCTCGCCCATCGCGATCAGCGGCTCCAGCTCGGCAGCGGCACTGGCCGCGTCGGACGGGATCGGCAGCTGCTTGAGCAGCTGGTCCAGCATCGTGCGCAGCTGCGATTCGGTGCGCGCCGGTGTCAGGTCGGCGACCAACTGACCCTGGAACATCGCATAGACGGTCGGGATCGACTTGATCTGGAATTGCGCGGCGATGAACTGGTTCTTGTCGGTATCCACCTTGGCCAGCACGACGCCCTTGTCGGCATAGTCCGCGGCGACCTTTTCCAGCACCGGGGTCAGCGCCTTGCACGGTCCGCACCATTCCGCCCAGAAATCGATGACGACGAGGCTCGTCATCGACGGCTCGACGACATCGCGGCGGAACGTCTCGACGGCGGTCTTTTCGGCGGGGGACATGCCTAGCGTGGCCAAGGGTAACTCCTGATGTTCTTGTCCCTATGTGGGGGAAGCACACGCCCGCGCCAAGACGCGTTCGTCGCGGGGCGTCAGTCCGCCGTGCGTCCCTTGAAACCTTGCGCAATCACATACCATTCGGACGACCCCTTGCGGCTCGCCGGCGGCTTGGCGTGCTTCACCGCGGTGAAGTTGCGCTTCAGGACCGCGACCAGGTCGTTGTCGGCGCCGCCGGCCAGCACCTTGGCCACGAAGCCGCCGCCCGGGCGCAGGATGTCGCACGCGAAGTCGACCGCCGCCTCGACCAGCCCCATCGTACGCAGGTGATCGGTCTGCGGATGGCCGACGGTGTTCGCCGCCATGTCGGACAGGACCAGATCGGCCGGGCCGCCCAGCGCCTCGGTCAGCCGCGCGGGCGCCTCGTCCGCCATGAAATCCAGCTGCAGGATAGTGACACCGTCGATCGGGTCGACCGGCAGCAGGTCGATGCCGACGACGATGCTGGCGGGCACCTGCTTGCGCACCACCTGGCTCCAGCCGCCGGGCGCGATGCCCAGGTCGACGATCCGCTTCGCCCCCTTCAGCAGCGCGAATCGCTCGTCCAGTTCGATCAGCTTGTACGCCGCCCGGCTGCGATAGCCCTCCGCCCGGGCGCGGCGGACATAGGGGTCGTTCAGCTGCCGCTCCAGCCAGCGCGTCGACTGCGCGGTGCGCCCGCGTGATGTCTTGACGCGGATATGGCCGCCGCCGCCGCCGCGGCTCATCGGGCGTCCGCCGGACGCGGGGCGCCCATCAGCCGGCGCAAGATGCCCTCGCGGATGCCGCGATCGGCGATGCCCAGGCGTTCGGCGGGCCACAGATCCATGATCGTCTCCAAGATGGCGCAGCCAGCGACAACCAGGTCGGCACGCTCGCTGCCGATACAGGGCAGGCGCGCGCGCTCCTCGATCGACATGCGCGACAGGTCCGTGCTGATCCGCCGCATCGCGGGCGCGGGGACGACCAGCCCGTCGACCACCGCGCGGTCGTAATGGTCGAGCCCCAGATGCACGCTGCCCAGCGTCGTCACCGTCCCGCTGGTGCCCAGCAATCGCGGTCGTGCCACCCCGCGCGGCAGCCGCGCGGCGAACCCGGCCATGCTGTCCGCCACCAGCGCGCGCATCCGCGCATAGGCGGCGGCGCGTCCTTCCGGCCCCTCGCCGCCGCCGGCCTGCTCGGTCAGCGACACCACGCCCCAGGGCGCGGAATGCCAGTCGAGCACCACGGGCATCGGCCGCGCGGTGTCGACGAGGATCAGTTCGGTCGATCCGCCGCCGATGTCGAACACCAGCGCCGGGTCCTCGCCCGGCTCGATCAGCGCATGGCAGCCGAGCACCGCCAGCCGCGCCTCCTCCTCGGCGGAAATGACGTCGAGGTGCAGCCCCGTCTCCGCCAGTGCGCGCGCGATGAAGTCGGGACCGTTGGTCGCGCGTCGGCACGCCTCCGTCGCGACCGACCGCGACAGCGTCACGTTGCGCCGCCGCAGCTTGTCCGAACAGACGCGCAGCGCGGCGATGGTCCGGTCGATCGCCGCATCGCTCAGCCGCCCGCTCGCGGCCAGACCCTCGCCCAGCCGCACGATCCGCGAAAAGGCGTCAATCACGGCGAAGCCCGCCCCTTGCGGCCGTGCGATCAGCAACCGGCAATTGTTGGTGCCGAGGTCCAGCGCGGCATAGGCATGCGCGCCCGGATAGGCGGTGTCGGCGCGCCGTCCGCCATTGCCCCCCCGATCGAGGCTGGCCGGCGCCGGACGGGCAGGGGGTCCCTGCCGGTACGGCATCTTGGCGGGCGCGTCCCCCATGCCGTCAAAACTCGCAATTCTGGTCTTCCGTCGCGGGCGAGCTTGCCCGTTCGGTGCTTGACGACAAGGGTAGCGCGTCCCCGCCCCCGCGACAAGCGCCCCCTGCCCGCCGCCGTTGACAGTCCCTGCCGCCTTGCCTTAAGGCCGCGCCGCTGCGTTGCCCCGTCGTCTAATGGTAAGACTGCGGTTTCTGATACCGCCTATTGAGGTTCGAATCCTCACGGGGCATCCAGCCTTTCCCTAGGATCCCCAGCGACTTACGACGCCTCCGCGATCGCCTTCGTCGCGTCCGCGCTCGTCCAATCGGTGCCGCCGGTACGACGCCAGACCTCGTGGCCGGTCGAATCCAGCAGGATCGTCGTCGGCAGGTTCGCCTGGTAGGCGAGGCTGAGGCCCAGCTTCGGGTCGAGATACGGCTTCAGCGTCCCGAAACGATGCTGCGCGAAGAAGGGCGCGACCTTGGCCTTGCCGTCCAGGTCCTGCGAGACGGCGATCACCGCGACCTTGCCGTTCATCGCCTTCGCCGCTGCATCGAGCGTCGGCATTTCCGCGACGCACGGCGCGCACCACGTCGCCCACAGGTTCAGCAGCACCGGCTTGCCGCGGAACGCCGCCAGCGTGACGGACGCGCCGTCGGGGCCGATGAAGGCCAGCGTCGGCGCCGCCTCCCCCCGATGACTTCGATCGAATCGGGACCGGTCGAACGTCGCGGCCTTCGCGGCCGGCGTCGGAGCGGACTGCACCTCGTCGGGCGAGACCGCGGTCGCGCCGTTCGCGGCGGGGGCGGCGTTCGCTTGCGCGCCTGCTTGCGCGCTTGCTTGCTCGGGGGCCTGCGATTTCCTATCGCAGCCCGTGGCCATCAGGCTCGCACCCAGGAGACAGGCGATAGCGGCGCGCGAAGACATGAACGGCTCCAATGCGATGTGGGGCGGGCGCTTCGCGGAGGGGCCCGCGGCGGTGATGCGCGCGATAAACGCGTCGATCCCCTTCGACAAGCGGCTGTGGCGGCAGGACATCGCGGGCTCCAAGGCGCATGTCGCGATGCTTGGCGCATGCGGCATCGTGTCGGCGGCGGACGCGGCCGCGATCGCGGACGGGCTGGATCGGGTCGCTGCGGACTACGAATCGAACGGCGTCGCGGAGGACCTGGCGCTCGAGGACATCCATATGCAGACCGAGGCGAAGCTCGCCGCGGCGATCGGTCCAGTCGCAGGCCGGCTGCACACCGCGCGGTCGCGCAACGACCAGGTCGCGACCGACTTCCGGCTGTGGGTGCGTGACGCGATCGACGAGCTCCTGGCCGCGCTCGACGGGTTCCGCCAGGCGCTGCTGACGCGCGCCGGGGAACATGCCGATAGCGTGATGCCCGGCTTTACCCATCTGCAATCCGCGCAGCCGGTGACGCTCGGCCACCACCTCATGGCCTATCACGAGATGATCGTGCGCGACGCCGGCCGCTTCCGCGATGCGCGGGCGCGGATGAACAAGTCGCCGCTCGGCTCCGCGGCGCTCGCCGGGACGGGGTTTCCGATCGATCGTTACGCGACCGCAACGGCTTTGGGGTTCGACGGGCCGATGGCCAACTCGCTCGACGGAGTCAGCGACCGCGATTTCGCGATCGAATATCTGACCTGCTGTGCGCAATGTTCGTCACATTTGTCGCGGCTGGCCGAGGAATTCGTGCTGTGGGCGTCGCAGCCCTTCGGATTCGTGTCGCTAAGCGATCAATGGTCGACCGGCAGCTCGATCATGCCGCAGAAGCGCAATCCCGATGCCGCCGAGCTGGTCCGCGGACATGCCGGCCGCATCATGGGCTGCATGACCGCGCTGATGGTCACGATGAAGGGCCTGCCGCTCGCCTATTCGAAGGACATGCAG
>CAXTVB010000125.1:0-8184 GCA_964247555.1 uncultured Sphingomonas sp.
AGTTACCGTGCCGTCCTCGACATAGGGCAGGAAGCCATCCTGCTGCGCGCGGTTGAAACGGTGGATTTCGTCCACGAACAACAGGGTCCGCTTGCCGATCTTCGCATGGTCGCGCGCTTCGGCGAACGCCTTCTTGAGGTCCGCGACGCCCGAGAACACTGCGGAAATCGCGACGAACCGCAAGTCCACCGCGTCCGCCAGCAGCCGCGCGATGGTGGTCTTCCCCGTGCCCGGCGGTCCCCACAGCACCAGCGACGACAACCGCCCTGCCGCCACCATCCGCCCGATCGCGCCTTGCGGCCCGGTGACATGGTCCTGCCCGACGACGTCGGCGAGCGACCGCGGCCGCAGGCGGTCGGCGAGGGGCGCATTCTCGTGCAGAGCGTCGGGGGCGGGCGGGGGTTCGATCCCGGCGAAGAGGTCGGCCATGGCGAAGATATAGTCATTCCTCCCCGGGACGGGGAGGGGGAGTGCTGGGTTGGATTGCCCCCGGCAATCCAAGATCGTGCCAGGGGCACGATCGACCCAGCGCTCGACGCGCCGCCGCGTGGTGGTGGGGGTTCACCGCGAGCGAGCCGCTCGTGGCCCGCCCCCTCCGTCAGCCTGCGGCTGCCACCTCCCCGTGAACGGGGAGGATTGAAGATATATCTCAAAGCATCTTGACGAACCTCGCGTGAGATATATCTTAGCGCTATCGTGATACAGTAAGGAAGAAACGATGTTCAATATGTATGGCCGCGGATGCGGTCCACGGGGTGGGCGCATCGAGCGTGGGCCTTTTTCGATGAGTTGGGAAATCCATGGCGAGCGCCATGGCGGCCGGCACGGCCATGGCCGGGGCGATGGCGGAGGCCGCAGCCGGCGGATGTTCGATGGCGGCGAGCTGCGGCTGGTGATGCTGAAGCTGATCGCCGATGCCCCGCGCCATGGCTACGACCTGATCCGCGAGATCGAGACGATGACCGGCGGCGCCTATGCGCCGAGCCCCGGCGTGGTCTACCCGACGCTGACCCTGCTCGACGAGATGGGGCTGATCGCCGAACAGCAGTCGGAAGGCGCGAAGAAACGCTTCGCAGCGACCGATGAGGGACGCGCGCATCTCGCGGAAAATACCGAGCAGGTGGAGGCGCTGATGGCGCGGCTGACCGCCTTGCGCGAGGAGCATGACCAGGTGGGTTGGAACCGGTCGCCGGTACGCCGCGCGATGGGCAATTTGCGGCACGCCATCCAGGGACGCGTTCCACGCGGCGTCACCTCGGACGAAATGATCCACGACATCGCCGCGCTGATCGACGAGGTCGCGCAGAAGATCGAGCGGCTGAAATGACGGCGCACAGCGCGGTTGCCGATGTGCCGACCGGGTCGGCGAGCAAATATCTACAGCAATTGTGCAAGCATTGGACGCACAATCTGACGGTCGAATTCACCGCCGACCATGGCAGCGTGATCTTCCCCCGCGATGCGCGCGGAGCGGATCATCCCGGCGACGGCGTCGCGAGGTTCGAGGCCGGGCCCGATGCGCTCAGGGTCCGGATCGATGCCACGTCGGATGAGCAGCTCGACGGGTTGAAGGGCGCGGTTGCGCGACATCTCGATCGCTTCGCCTTTCGGGAGGCGCCGCTGGCGTTCGACTGGCGCGCCGACTGACGCACCACGCACACGAAAAGGCGGGACACGATCGGATCGTGCCCCGCCTTTTTTCGTCGGTCGCCCGATCAGTAGGCCGCGGCGTTCTTCTGCCGGCGCCGCATCGCGAACAGGCCCAACATGCCGAGCCCGAACAGCCCGATCGTCGCCGGCTCCGGCACCGAAGCCGGGGTCTGCGCGGTGACGCCGAGCGAAACGCCGCCGGCATTGTCCACCCACAGGAAGTCGGGAATGCTGAACGTGACGGCGGTCGCCTGGGTCAGCGTGAAGCTGCTCAGGACGCCCGCGAACGCGGTCAGCGCGTCGGTGGCGGTCGCGAAGCGCTGGCTGGCATAGGGGTTCACGTCCGTCGTCGTGTTGCCGTAGCTGATCGTGTAGCGCTCGTCCCAATTGCCGTCATTGGTCTGCGCCGGCGTGCCGTAATTCGCCGCCGCGACGCCCCACGCATTGTACAGCCCGCCCGCGGCCTGGCCGATGACGGCGACGGTATAGGTGCCCGGCCCGAACGTCTGCGTGACGGGGGTCGGGATATTGTACGCGGCATTGGGGTCGAACGCGGACACGTTGACGATCGTCGTCGCGGGATCCGCGAACGCGGGCGCTGCGGCCGAAAGGGCGGCAACGGAGGCCGCGAGGGTCAGAATTACCTTGTTCATCGTGGCATCTCGATTCCGGTGGGTTGATGACGATGCCTGCATAGCGCCACCCCAAACACCCTGGTATGGGATATTTCGTGTTTACTACCCGTTCTTCGTGCCAATTTAAGACTCCGTCCGTAGTAAACGAGGGAGGACAGGGCCTCGAAAGCTCGGCAAAGCTTATATAGAAATCTGCATATGCCTATCATTGGTATCGGAAACACGATGAATAAGAAAGTGATAGCGGGGTTGATCGTCGCGATCGTGCTGGGTTTCGGCGCGGTGATCGCGGCCTCGGTGAGCGGGCTATGGTCTAAATACGAACATACGAAACAACCCGCGAAATTGCCGCCCGCGACGTTGCTCGCAAAGCCGCAGGTCCGCCCGGGCGACGAAGCGGCGCTCAAGGCTGCGGTCGCGAAGACGCCGGGCGATGCCGGGGCGCTGACGAAGCTGGCCGATTTCCGCGCCGGGCAGCGCGATTTCCCGAGCGCGATCGACCTGTATCGCAAGGCGGTCGCGATCGATCCGCAGGACGCGCCCGCGTGGTCCGGGCTCGGCGAGGCCTATGTCCAGACGGTCCCCAGCACCCGCGCCGCGCTGCCGCCCCAGGCGCATGACGCGTTCGTGCGCGCGATCGCGATCGACGGCAACGAACTGCGGTCGCGCTTCTACCTGGCGATGGAGAAGGATTTCCTCGGCCATCACGACGATGCGATCAACGACTGGGTCTATATGCTGGGCCTGGTGCCGATGGGATCGCAGGCGGACAATGCGATCCGCGCCGCGATCATCGGGTCGATGGGGCGAAGTGCGACGATCCTGCGCCACCGCGTCGATGCCGCGACCGCGCTGCAGAAGAAACTGCCGAAGCACCCCGCATCCTGACGGATCAGGCGGGCGCGCCGTTCAGCAGCGCGAGATACGCGTCCAGCACCTGCTGGTTGGCGACGTCCCAGCGATAGCCCTCCGCCTTCGCCTGACCTGCCCGCCCCATCGCGCCGCGCAGCACCGGGTCGGCGACGATCCGGGCGATCGCATCGGCATAGCCGGCCACGTCGCGCGGTTCGACCAGATAGCCGGTGACGCCGTCGTCGACCAGGTCGACCGCGCCGGTCGCGCGCGCCGCGACGACGGGTACGCCCGACGCCATCGCCTCCGACGTCACCTGGCCCCAGGTTTCGGTGACGCTGGGATTGAACAGGATGTCCATCGACGCGACCGCGTGACCCAGATCGTCGCCATGCTGGAACCCGCCGAACACCGCGTCGGGCACGCGCCCCGCGAACCAGTCGCGCGCGGGTCCTTCGCCGATGATCACGACGCGGTGGAGGACCCCGCGCTCCTTCAGGGCGGTCGCGACGTCGGCGAACACGTCCAGCCCCTTCTCCAGCACCAGCCGCCCGAGAAAGCCGATCGCGACGTCGTCGTCGCCGATCCCGAGCGATCGCCGCCATTCCAGGCTGCGCGCCTCCGGGTTGAACCGGTCGTGCGCGACGCCGCGAGGCCACAGCGCGGTCGGCGTGGTCACGCCCCAGCCACGGATCAGCGTGGCCATCGACGATGTCGGCACCAGCACCCGATCCGCGCGGTTGTAGAAGCGCTTCAGGATCCACTGGATCGCAGGCTCGACGAAACCGATATTGACCGGGCCAATATGATAATAGCGGAAATACGTCTCGAACCGGGTGTGCAGCGCCGCGACGGTGGCGATCCCGTGCCGCCGCGCATAGGTCAGCGCGCCGTGGCCCAGGAATTCGGGTGCGGACACATGGATGATGTCGGGGGCAAACGCCTCCAGATCGGCTCGGGTCGCGCGCGGAAAATACTTGCCGAGCTTGTAGTCGCCGCGCCCGGGGAAGGCGAAGCCGGGGACCTTCACCAGATCCCCCGTCGGCGCGAACGCCGGCGTGGCCATCGTCGGCGAATAGACGCGCACCGTCACGCCCTGCGCCATCAGATGGCCGACGAGCAGGTTCTGCGCCTGGTTCGCACCATCGCGGATATAGTTATAGTTGCCGCTGAACAGCGCAACGCGAAGGTCGGTGGCCTGCATGGGACCTGCGCGATAGCGGGCGGTCGCGCCGAACGCCACCGGAACGCGTAGGCGGCCTCGCGGGTTCGAAGCGCTGACGGGAGATCGACGATGGCGAATGGGTTTCGCAAAGGCGAAAAGGTCAGTTGGCACTGGGGCACCGGCACCGCGTCCGGCAAGATCGCGGAACGGTTCGACCGGCGCGTACAGCGGACGATCAAAGGGTCGAAGATCGTGAAGAACGGCACGACGGAGAATCCGGCCTATCTGGTCGAGCAGGAGGATGGCGGGCGGGCGTTGAAACGCGGTTCGGAACTGTCGAAGGGGTAGGGCGAGCATACGGGGTTCCCCTTACGTTCCTCACTCGCTATACCCGCCATATGGCCAAACCCCAGAAGCGCTATGTCTGTCAGGCCTGCGGATCGGTCGCCACGCGGTGGCAGGGGCAATGCGCCGATTGCAGCGAATGGAACATGCTGCTGGAGGATGCCGGCGGCGCGGTGACGCCGTTCCGCGCGAAGCATGATCTGCAATCGGGCGGACGATCGGTGGAGCTGGTGGCGCTCGACGCGGAGGTCGAACTGCCGGCGCGGATGCCGAGCGGGATCGCCGAGTTCGACCGCGCGCTGGGCGGCGGGTTCGTGGAAGGGTCGGCGACGCTGATCGGCGGCGATCCGGGTATCGGCAAGTCGACATTGCTGCTGCAGGCGGCGGCGCGGATGGCGCTAGCGGGGCAGGATGTGGCTTACATCTCCGGCGAGGAAGCGGCGGACCAGGTCCGGCTGCGCGCGCGGCGGCTTGGCTTGGGCACGGCGCCGGTGATGCTCGCGGCGGCGACGTCGACGCGCGATATCCTGACGACGCTGTCGCAGGGCAAGCCGCCGGCGCTGCTGGTCATCGATTCGATCCAGACGATGCATTCCGACCTGATCGAAGGCGCGCCGGGCACCGTCAGTCAGGTGCGCGCCTCCGCGCAGGAACTGATCCGTTTCGCCAAGCAGCGCGGGACCGCCGTGGTGCTGGTCGGGCATGTGACCAAGGACGGCAGTATCGCCGGGCCGCGCGTGCTGGAACACATGGTCGACACCGTGCTGGCGTTCGAGGGCGAGCGGAGCCACCAATACCGCATCCTGCGCGCGGTCAAGAATCGCTTCGGCGGCACCGACGAGATCGGCGTCTTCGCGATGCAGGCCGAAGGGCTGGCGGAGGTCGCGAACCCATCGGCCTTGTTCCTTACGCAGCGCGACGAGGGCGTGACCGGGACGACCGTGTTCCCCGCGCTGGAAGGCACGCGGCCGGTACTGGTCGAGATCCAGGCGCTCGTCGTCCGTCTGGCGAGCGGCGCGACGCCGCGCCGTGCGGTGGTCGGCTGGGATTCGGGCCGGCTCGCGATGATCCTCGCGGTGCTGGAGGCGCGGTGCGGGCTGAGCTTTTCCGCCTGCGAAGTGTATCTGAACGTCGCGGGCGGCTACCGCGTGCAGGACCCCGCCGCCGATCTGGCGGTCGCCGCGGCGTTGGTGTCCGCGCTCAGCGAACGCCCGGTGCCGATCGACGCGGTGGCGTTCGGTGAAGTGGCGCTGTCGGGCGAAGTCCGCCCGGTGGCGCACGGCGCGCTACGGCTGAAGGAGGCGGGCAAGCTGGGCTTCGAACGCGCGCTGGTGCCCGCGGCGGTGGCGAACGAGAAGAGCGCGCTGCGCCTGTCGGGCTTCCGGACGCTGGCGCAGTTCGTCGATCACATGATGGGTAGGGGGTAAACCCCAATGCCGGACGAGCACGTGGCGGAGGATTTCGTAATTTCGGTCAAAGTGCCGAGCGTCGCGGACTATTGCCGGTTGCGCGCGGTCGCGGGCCTTTCGCCGCGTAGCGAGGCCGCCGCCGCGGCGGGTTTGCCCCATACCGCGGTCGGCGTCGTGGTGGAGCTTGCCGATCGCGTCGTCGGCATGGGCCGCGCCATCGGCGACGGCCTGTTCTATCAGATCGTCGACATCGCGGTCGAACCCGGACATCGGGGCAAGGGGCTCGGCAAGCGTGTCGTCGCGCGGTTGATGGCGGAACTTCGCCGGATCGCACCTGCCGAAGCCTATGTCAGCCTGATCGCCGACGGCAAGGCGCACGCCTTGTACGCGCAATATGGCTTCAGCCCGACCGCGCCCGCGTCGATCGGCATGGCCCAATGGATCGGCCGCGAGGGCTGATGGTCGGCGGCGGAGTTCCACCCAAGGACTAGCGAACCCGCCCCCACATCCCTATTCGCATCTCCATGGGTTTCACCGCGCTAGACATCGTCGTCCTCCTCGCCGTCGCGGGTGCCGCATTGATGGGGGCGGTGCGCGGGTTCGTGACGGAGGTGCTGTCGCTGTTCGCCTGGGTGGCGATCGTCGCGGCGTTGAAGCTGTTCCACATCCCGCTGGCCCAGGCGTTGACGCATGTCGTCGGCACCGTGTCTGGCGCGGCGGTACTGGCGTTCGCGATCATCGCCGGGGTCTGTTATTTCGGCGGGCGCATGGTCGCGCGGGCGATCGGCGCGCGAACGCGGACGTCGATCCTGGGGCCGGTCGACCGAGCGCTGGGGCTGGGATTCGGGGCGCTGAAGGGCCTGATCCTCGCCAGCCTCGTATTCCTGCTGGCGACGCTCGTCGTCGATACCGTCGGCGGGGGACCGGCGCGACGACCGTTGTGGATGACCGCGTCGAAGACCTATCCGCTGCTGAACGCGACCAGCGCCGGCATCGCCGATTTCGTCGATCGCCGCCGACGCGGCCTGCCGGTCTTCGGATCGCGCGCGATGCAGGACGGCGCGAGCGACGCCGGCAACCATTCGGAGCCGACACCGTGAGCGCACCCCTTTACAATGCCGAGATCCTGCGCCTTGCCGCCTCGATCCCGAACCACGCGCGGCTGACCGATCCGATGGGCAGCGCGGAGAAACGGTCGCCGATCTGCGGCAGCCGGGTGACGGTCGATGTCGATACCGACGCGGACGGGCGGGTGGAACGTATCGGGCTGCTCGTGCGCGCCTGCGCGCTCGGCCAGGCATCCGCTTCGTTGCTGGCGGCGAACATGGTCGGTCGCACGCCCGAAGAGCTGGCTGCGGCGCGCGATGCCCTGACCGCTTGGCTGGCGGGGGGCGGGGATGCGCCCGACTGGCCGGGGCTCGCGATCTTCACGCCGGCCTTGCCGGTGACGGGGCGTCACGCGTCGATCCGGCTGGCGTTCGAAGCGGCGGCGGAGGCCGCGGCACAGGCGTACGACCGGTCGCGATCGCTGGCGGCCGAATGAACGAGGTCGGCGCAACGTCGCTGTTGCGCGACGGCTTCGTATTGCTCGGCTTCGGTCTGGTGTTCGTGCTGTTGTTCCGGCGGCTCGGGCTCGGGGCGACGCTCGGGTATCTCGTTGCGGGGGCGGTCGTGGGGCCGCATGTCCTCGGGCTGGTCGGCGATGCCGAGGCGAAGATGGGGATCGCCGAACTCGGCATCACATTGCTGCTGTTCATCGTCGGGCTGGAGCTCAATCCCACCCGGCTGTGGCGGTTGAAGGAGGAGATATTCGGGCTCGGCCTGATCCAGGTCGTCGTCTGCGGGCTCGCGATTACCGGGATCGTCTGGATCGGCACGCATTTCTCGGCCCCTGCGGCGTTCGCGCTCGGCCTGCCGCTGGCGCTGTCGTCGACCGCGCAGGTGCTGCCGATGCTGCAATCGGTCGGGCGGCTGCGCACTCCGTTCGGCGAGCGCGCGTTCTCAATCCTGCTGTTCCAGGACCTGTCGATCGTCCCGCTGATCACGATCGTCGCGGCGCTGTCGCGCAACCCGGCCGATGCGCACGCGCCGCCGGGCTGGCTGCTTGCGACCTATACCGTCGCCGCGG
>CAXTVB010000126.1:0-8158 GCA_964247555.1 uncultured Sphingomonas sp.
CCAGGACCTGGGCATATTCGGCGTTGCGCTTCAGGTTGTTCCGGTAATCGACCGCTGTCTTGAACGGCGCGGCGCCCTGGCCGGAGGCGAAGTCGGGGTAGAAGGTCTGGATGCTAGAGAAATGGTCGATCGGCAGGTCGCGCTGGATCTTCAGCAGATCGGGGGCAAAGCCGCGCAACGTGATCCCGGTGCCGGTCTCGAAGACGTCATACGCGATCTGGTCGACGCGGCTGAGCTTCGCGCGGTCGATCGCGTGCAGCGCCTTCAGGTCCGCCTCGGCGGCGGCGCGCTCGGCGGCGGTATACGTGTCGGTCAGAAAGTCGCCGAGCCGATCGGCATAGCGCAGGTCGCCGCGGTAGATGCCCTGCATCGGGTCGCGCTTCAGGCTGGCCTCGTCGCTGTCGTAGAACACCTGCTTCAACCGGGCATCGGATGCGCTGTCCCCGGGCATCGCGACGGGCGGCGGGAGCGCCTGCGCCAGGGCCGCGTCGGCCGGGATGGTGGACAGGAGGAAAACGGTCAACAGCTTGAGCGACAAAGGCGGATCCTCGGCAAGGGACGCCGGACGGTAGAGCGCGCCCGGCTTCGTCGCAAGCGGCGGGCGTGCTTGGTTATTCGGTGATCTCGGGCCGCACCTGGCCATGCGCGAGCACGGCGAACAACCCCGTTCCGCCGATGACGTTGCCGGCGAAGGCGGGCAGCATGTAACCGAAGATCGCATCCGCGAAACTCGTCCGCCCCGACAGCGCCATCAGCCACGCCTCGCCCGACCCGGCGACGACATGGCTGAACCCGCCGATCGCGATCGCATAGGTGATGAGCACGACGATCCAGAACTCGCCACCGCGCGCGTTCGGCAGGATCCACGCGATCGTCGCGATCAGGAAGCCGGCCGGCATGCCCAGCAGCAGCACGTCGCCGGGTGTGTGATCCAGCGCGGTCGTCGACAATTTCAATGCGGCTTCCAGCTGGTCCCCCGACAGGATGAGCCGATGCGCCATCAGCACCGCCACGAGGAACGTGCCCGCGACGTTCGCGAGGAGCACGGCCGCCCAAAGCCGAAGCATGCGCCCCAGGTTGCGCAGCGTCGGATGGGTGGCGAGCGGCAGGACCGCGGTCACCGTGTTTTCCGTGAACAACTGCAGATTGCCCAAAATCGCCAGCACGAATCCGACGGTATAGCCGATCGCCGCGACCAGATGGCTCCACGGCGCGTCCGGCAGGCGCATCGCGATCGACGCCTCGGCCAGGATCGACGCGCTGATCGCGACCCCCGCGGCGAAAGCGGAAAACATCAGCGACATCAAAGGCCGGTCGAGTTCCTCGTCGCCCTGCAGGCGGATGACCTCGTGCACGACCTTCGCCGAACCCGCCTTGCGTTGCGCGACGGCATCGACCTCGTCGTCGGACAGCCCGGATGCGGGTTCGTTCTCGCGGTTCGTTTCGTCGGTCAATCGCTGTTCCCTCTAAACCCCAATGTGCAACGCAGACGGGCGGCCGATGGTGCCGTGCACCGACACGTCGCCGCAACGGCTGCTTCGGCCCGCTAAAGCATAGCTGGGCTCGCGCGCCGCGTCCGGGCATATAAGGGGGCGACGGCGCGAAGGGCGAATGCATTGAACGAACTGGCAATCCTGTACGAACATCCCCTCTGGTTCGCGCCCTTGTTCGCGGCGCTGGATCGCCGAGGCATCGGTCATGCCAGGCTGCAACCGGACGGCGCGTTCGATCCCGCGGGCAGCCCGCCGCCCGCGCGGACCGTCTTCAACCGGATCGCGATGTCCAGTTTCCTGCGCAGCGACGAACATCCGATCTTCTACGCGATGGGCCTGCTCGATCATTGGCGGCGGGCCGGCGCGCGGATCGTCAACGGGCCCGACGTCCTGGCGATCGATGCGTCCAAGGCGCGGCAATTGTCGCTGATCGCCTCGCTCGGGCTCGCCATCCCGGCGACGCGCGTCGTCCACCGCGCCGCGGATGTCGAGGCGGCGGCCGCGGCGATCGGTTTCCCGCTGGTGGTGAAGGCCAATATCGGCGGTTCGGGCGCGGGGATCACGCGGTTCGATAACATGGCGGAGCTTCGCTACGCCGTCGCGGCGGCCGAATTGCCGAGCAGCGTCGACGGCGTGCTGCTGGTGCAGGATTACGTGCCCGTCCGCGGCGGCGCGATCACGCGGATCGAGACGCTGGACCGCGCTTTTCTCTACGCGATCGAGGTGGCGGGGGGCGGTGCGTTCGACCTGTGCCCCGCCGATGCCTGCGTCGAAGGGTCCGACATCCGCATGGCGGCGGTCC
The DNA here is from genome assembly GCA_964247555.1 of uncultured Sphingomonas sp. Lineage (GTDB taxonomy): Bacteria > Pseudomonadota > Alphaproteobacteria > Sphingomonadales > Sphingomonadaceae > Sphingomonas. Next base: position 2,296 of record CAXTVB010000126.1, read on the forward strand.
GGCCGGACCCGGCGCTGATCGATGCCGCCGAACGGATCGCGCGCGCGGTGGACCTGGACGTCGGCGGCGTGGAGGTGATGATCGACGACCGCGACGGCGTGGCGCGCTTCTACGACATCAACGCGCTGTCGAACTTCGTCGCGAAGCCGCTGGATGTGCTCGGCTGGGACCCGCATGACCGGCTGGTGGATTATCTGGTCGCAACGATCGCGGAGACCCGGTGATGCGCTACGGATATTGGACGCCGGTCTTCGGCGGTTGGCTGCGCAACGTTCCCGACGAGGGGATGGCGGCGAGCTGGGACTATACGAAGCGGCTGACGCAGGATGCGGAGCGCTGGGGCTACGACCTGACGCTCATCGCCGAGCTGAACCTGAACGACATCAAGGGCATCGAACAGCCCGCGCTCGACGCCTGGTCGACCGCTGCGGCCTTGGCGGCGGTGACGGAGAGCGTCGAGCTGATGGTCGCGGTGCGGCCCAACTTCCACCATCCCGCGCTGTTCGCGAAGGCGGCGGCGAACATCGATCGCATCTCCGGCGGGCGGCTGGCGCTGAACGTCGTGTCGTCCTGGTGGGCGGACGAGGCCAAGCAATATGGCCTGCAGTTCGACGAACATGACGATCGTTACGCACGGACGGCCGAGTGGCTGACGGTGGTCGACGGGCTGTGGAGCGAGGAGCGGTTCACCTTCGCAGGCGACTTTTACGCTACGGACTCCGCGATCTGCGCGCCCAAGCCCGCGAAGCGACCGACCGTCTACGCGGGCGGCGAGAGCGAGAAGGCGAAGGCGATGATCGCCGCGCAGTGCGACGCCTATGTCATGCACGGCGATCCGGCCTCCGCGATCGCACCCAAGATCGTCGACATGGCGGCGCGGCGGGACGCGGCCGGCGGTGCGCCGATGCAGTACGGCATGGCGGCGTACGCGATCGTCCGCGACAGCGAGGCGGAGGCGAAGCGCGAGCTGGAACGGATCACGACCGTCACCGACCTGCCCGCCGGCTATGCCAATTTCGACCAATGGCTGTCCGGTACGCAGCTGGAGCGCGAATTGAAGATCCAGGAATATTCGGTGTCGAACCGCGGGCTTCGCCCCAATCTGGTCGGCACGCCGGAGCAATTGCGCGAGCGGATCGAGGAATATGAGGCGGCGGGGCTCGACCTGCTGCTGCTGCAGATGAGCCCCCAGGCGGAGGAGATGGAGCGGTTCGCCCGGCAAGTGATGGGCACCGCATGATCCGGTTGATCGATGTCGGCAAGCGGTTCGCCGGACCCGGCGTCGCCGCATTGGACGGCGTGTCGCTCGATATTGCCGAGGGCGAGATTTTCGGCGTGATCGGCCAGTCGGGGGCGGGAAAGTCGACGCTGATCCGGCTCATCAACGCGCTCGAGCGGCCGTCGACCGGACGCGTCGAGGTCGACGGGATCGACGTCGCGGCGCTGTCGCCTGCCGATCTGCGCGCCTTACGCCGCCGGATCGGCATGATCTTCCAGAATTTCGGGCTGCTGTCGTCGCGCACCGTCTCCGGCAATGTCGCCTTCCCGCTCGAACTGATCGGCGTGCCGCGCGACGAGCGCGACGCGAGGGTCGGAGCGCTGCTCGAGCGTGTCGGCCTGACCGATCACGCCGCCAAATATCCCGCGCAACTATCGGGCGGCCAGAAGCAGCGCGTCGGGATCGCGCGCGCGCTGGCGACCGATCCGCAGATCCTGCTGTGCGACGAGGCGACGAGTGCGCTCGACCCCGAAACGACGCGCAGCGTGCTGGTGCTGCTGCGCGACCTCAATCGCGAGCGGGGGCTGACGATCGTCCTCATCACGCACGAAATGGGGGTCGTCCGCGCGATCTGCGACCGGGTCGCGGTGCTGGACGCCGGGGTCGTGGTCGAGACGGGCAGCGTCGCGGATGTGTTCGCCGGCGGTACGCATCCGGCGACGCAGCGCATGCTGGCGGCGCTTGCGGCATGAGCGGCTGGTTCGCCAATATCGCGTGGCCGGATATCGCCCAGGCCTGTCTCGACACGCTGACGATGCTGGCCGGATCGCTGCTGCTGACGATCCTGCTCGGCCTGCCGCTCGGCGTGTTCCTGTTCCTCACCGGCGACGGGCAGGTGGGGTCGAACCGGTGGATCAATGCGGTGCTTGGCGTCATCGTCAACATCCTGCGGTCGATCCCGTTCATCATCCTGCTGATCGTCATGATCCCGCTGACGGTGACGCTGGTCGGCACCTCGCTGGGCGTCGCGGGGGCGATCCCGCCGCTGGTCGTCGGAGCGGCACCCTTCTACGCGCGACTGGTCGAAGGGTCGCTGCGCGAGGTGGACCGGACCGTCATCGAGGCGACGCGCGCGATGGGCGCGACGACGTGGCGGATCGTGACCGGCGCGCTGATTCCGGAGGCGCTGCCGGGCCTCATCGCCGGCGCGACCGTCACCGCGGTCGCGCTGGTGTCGTTCACGGCGATGGCGGGGGTGGTCGGGGCAGGGGGACTGGGCGACCTGGCGATCCGTTTCGGCTATCAGCGATTCCAGACCGACGTGATGGTGGTCACGGTGCTGCTGCTCGTGCTGCTGGTCCAGGCCATCCAATTCGCCGGCGACCGGCTCGCCCGCCATTTCACCCGACGCTAGGACGCTTCATGAAACGCGTGTTCCTCTCCTTCGTCCTGCTGACCCTCGCCGCCTGCGGGGGGGCATCCAAGGAGGATGCCAGCACGCTGACCGTCGCCGCGACCGCGGTGCCGCATGCCGAGATCCTGGAATCGGTGAAACCCGTGCTCGCTCAGCAGGGCGTCGACCTGAAGATCCGCGTCTTCAACGATTACGTGCAGCCCAACCTGCGGGTCGACCAGCGGCAGATCGACGTGAATTATTTCGAGACCAAGCCCTATCTGGACGAATTCAACCGCGCACGGGGAACGCACCTCGTCCCCTATGCCGGCATCCATGTGGAGCCGCTCGGCGCCTATTCGCACAAGTGGAAGCGGATCGCCGACCTGCCGCAGGGCGCGGTCGTCGCCATTCCGAACGAGCCGAGCAATGGCGGCCGCGCACTGCTGCTGCTGCAGAAGGCGGGGCTGATCCGGCTGCGCCAGCCGGGCGACCCGCTCGCCACGCTGCACGACATCGTCGCCAATCCCAAGGCGCTGGCGTTCAAGGAACTGGAGGGCGCGACGCTGCCGCGGACGTTGGACGAAGTCGACCTGGCGCTGATCAACACCAACTACGCGCTCGACGCCCGGCTGGATCCGCTGCGCGATGCGCTGATCATCGAAGACGCGCATTCGCCCTATGTGAATTTCGTCGTCGGCCGGCCCGGCGGCGAGAAGGACCCGCGCGTCGTGAAGCTGATCGCCGCGCTGCGCAGTCCCGCGACGCGCCGCTTCATCGCGGATCATTACAAGGGCGCGGTGCTGCCGGCATTCTGATCGGATTCGAACGCAAGAACCGGGGTGCGGCGGCACCGGGGGTCGTGAATAGACGCGGGGCTCAGCATGCCGACGAAGGATGGCCCGTGACCGCGATCGACCATGACACAGCATCGGACCCCCGTTGGCCGCAAGTGCTGGCGCGCGACCCGCAGGCGGATGGCGTGTTCTGGTATTCGGTCGCGACGACGGGTGTCTATTGCCGGCCGTCCTGCCCCTCGCGCGCCGCCAATCCGGAGAACGTCGCATTGCACGATACGCTCGCCGCGGCGAAGGCGACCGGTTTCCGCGCGTGCAAGCGCTGTCGCCCCGACGATCCATCCTCCGCCACCGCGACGATCGTCGCCACCGCGTGCCGCTTCATCGAGGCGCAGGAGACGATGCCGGCGCTTGCCGAGATCGCGGCCGCGGTCGGGCTCAGCCCCACCTATTTCCACCGTCTGTTCAAGCGGGCGACGGGCCTGACGCCGAGGGGTTATGCCGCCGCACGCCGATCGGAGCGGGTGCGGGACGCGCTGGCCGGAGGCGGCAGCGTCACCGCCGCGATCTACGACGCGGGTTATGCGTCGAGCGGGCGGTTCTACGACGATGCCGCGGACATGCTCGGCATGACCCCGACGCGCTACAAGGCGGGCGGCGTCCACGAGACGCTGCGCTTCGCGATCGGGCAATCGACGCTCGGCGCGATCCTGGTCGCGTCGAGCGGGAAGGGGGTCGTGTCGATCCTGATCGGCGACGATCCCGGTGCGTTGGCGAGGAACCTGCAGGATCGGTTCCCGCGCGCGACGCTGGTCGGCGGCGATCCGGATTACGAACGCGTCGTCGCGCGGGTCGTGGCGTTGGTCGAGGCGCCGGGCCTCGCGGTCGACCTGCCGCTCGATATCCGCGGCACCGCGTTCCAGCGGCGGGTGTGGCAGGCGTTGCGCGACATTCCGGCGGGCCGGACCGCGAGCTACGCCCGGATCGCGGAGCGGATCGGCGCGCCGCGATCGGTGCGTGCGGTCGCCGGCGCCTGTGCGGCCAATGCCATCGCGGTCGCGATCCCGTGCCACCGCGTCGTCCGCACCGACGGGTCGCCGTCCGGCTATGCCTGGGGCGTCGAGCGCAAACGCACGCTGATCGCGCGCGAGGCGTCGGCCGTCATCGACCGCCACTGATCGGCCCGTTCGGCTCGCCGCATCTGCAACCCATCGCTAATGTTTTTGTGCTATCCGGACAGGCAGGACGGGGATTGCACGATGATAAGGGTCACGAGCGAACCGCAGCGCCAGTTGGTGCGTGCGATAATGAGCGGCATGCTGACGATCGAGGACGTTCACGATTTCTCGACCGAGGAGCAGGCCGCGGTGCGCCAGATGGGGCTCGCATCGGGCACGTTCGACCTGCTCGTCGAAACCATCGGCAACGATGTCCAGACGCAGGACGTGATGAACGCGTTCCAGGGGCTGATCCTGCAATCCGAATTCAAGGCGCGACGGATCGCCATCGTGCGCGGCGGTGCGCTGGTCCGGATGCAATCGCGGCGCATGACGATGCTGCGGCCCGATTGCGCGGTATTCGAACATGTCGACGACGCCGCCGACTGGCTGGCGGAGGCCAGGCCCGCCGAAGCGCAGTGAACGTCCGCGCGCGTCCCAGGCGCGCCTGGCCTGTGCACGGCGAAGCGGCTTCGATGCGCTGGCGTCGTGCATCGGACGCCCTTGAGCCGCGGCGGCAACGCGCCGATAATGGCGGCATGACGACGAACCTTTCCCAAGCCGAAGCGATGATTGCCCGCGTGTCGCCCGAAGGCCGCGCACGGGCGCAGAAGGAGCGGGAGCGACGGCAACGCGCGACCGCGCGGCTGAGCTTGCGGATCGCGGCGGCGGCGCTGGTCGCCGCGCTCGGTGCGTGGTTGGTGAACAGCGTCACGGGATCGTTCGCCGCGGCGGCCGTCGCTGCGATCCTGCTATGCCTCATCGCCTGCGTCGCGATCGTCAGGGTATCGCGCGACCGGCCGGCCAGCGTGGCGGACATCGCCAGTTCGCGGCTGGACCAGTTGCCGGCCGGCGTCGAAGCCTGGCTCGACGACCAGCGCCGCGCCTTGCCCGCACCGGCCGCGCCGTTGCTCGATTCGCTTTCGGTCCGCCTCGGCGATCTCGCCCCGCAATTGCGTGCGCTGGACGCCGATGGCCCCGCCGCCGATGCGGTCCGGCGTTTGCTGGCGACCGACCTGCCGGCGCTGGTCCGCGGCTATCAGGACATACCCGCAAGCCTGCGCGCGCGTGTCGGCGACACCGGGCGAAGCGCGGACGCGCATTTGCTGCACGGGCTCGGCGTGGTCGATGCCGAGATCGGCCGGATGACGGAGCAACTGGCGCGCGGCGCGTTCGACGAATTGGCGACGCAGAACCGGTTTCTGGAGCTGAAGTACGAGGGGGCCGGGGGTTGGGG
>CAXTVB010000127.1:0-7303 GCA_964247555.1 uncultured Sphingomonas sp.
TGGTCGACGATCCCGATCCGAATTCCACCACTGCACGACCTTCGCCGGCCAGCAGCGCGACCTCGGGGGCGATACGGTCCAGGATCGCGATCTCGGTCCGGGTCGGGTAATATTCGGGCAGGTCGGTGATCGCCTCGAACAATTCCGACCCGCGCCGGTCGTAGAACCAGCGCGCCGGGATCGCACGCGGACGGCGTTCGAGGCCGGCCAGCACGTCGGCGCGAAACGCCGGATCGGCGAAACTGCGCGTCCCGTCCTCGATTTCCTGCTTCAACATCAAAGGTCTTTCGCCAGGCGGACGCCGGTGAATTGCCAGCGTTGATGGGGGTAGAAGAAATTGCGGTAGCTGGCTCGGACATGGCCGCGCGGGGTGGCGCAGCTGCCACCGCGCAGGACGAACTGTCCGCTCATGAACTTGCCATTATATTCGCCGACCGCTCCCTCGACCGCGCGGAAGCCGGGATAGGGACGATAGGCGCTGCCCGTCCATTGCCAGACATCGCCGAAATATCCCGGCGCGGTGCCGGCGGGGCGTGGTTCGACCGGGCCGGCCTCGTCCAGCTGGTTGCCGCCGGCCGGATCATGGCCGGCGGCGGCGGCTTCCCATTCGAATTCGGTCGGCAGGCGCGCGCCCGCCCAACTGGCATAGGCATCCGCCTCGAAGAAACTCACATGCGTCACCGGCGCGGCGGGGTCGATCGCGCGGCGACCGTCGAGCCCGAAGCGTGTCCAGCCGCCTTCGCGCTCTTCCCAATATAGCGGCGCGACGATGCCCTCCGCCTTCACCCACGCCCACCCGTCCGCCAGCCAATGCGCGGGTTCGCGGTAGCCGCCATCGGCGATGAACGCCGCCCATTCGCCGTTGGTGACGGTACGGTCGGCGATGGCGTGGGGGACGAGCAACGCGTCGTGCCGCGGCCCCTCGCAATCGAAGGCGAAGTCCGCACCGTCATGGCCGATCCGGACGACCCCGCCGGGGTGCGCGACCCACCCGATCGGCCCCGGCATTTCGACGGGCACCTTGCGCGCCGGCGACCAGATCGCGGGTTCGAGCGGATTTTCGCCGAACAGGTGCAGGATGTCGGTGACGAGCAATTCCTGATGCTGTTCCTCGTGATGGCAACCGAGCGCGACCAGTTCCTGCGCCGCGGCCGGCAATCCGGGCAACGCGTCGAGCAAGGCTGCGTCGACCGCGGCGCGGTAGCGGCGCACCTCGTCCAGCGTCGGTCGGGTGACCATGCCGCGGCGATCGCGCGCGTGGCGGCGACCTTCGGCTTCGTAATAGCTGTTGAACAGGAACGGGAAGCGCTCGTCGTGCAGCGCATAATCGGGCAGGTGGTCGCGCAGCACGAAGGTTTCGAAGAACCACGTCGTGTGCGCCAGGTGCCATTTCGTCGGCGACGCGTCCGGCATCGACTGGACGCTGGCATCCGCATCCGACAGCGGCGCGGCGAGCGCGAGCGACAAGGCGCGCACCTTGGCATAGCGGTCGGCGAGCGCCGACGACAAGGCGAGCATTGGCTTCAGCATCGACAGACCCCTGTATGGCGACGCCTCTACCACGAGGAACGACAACCTTTACCGGACGATAGCGATCAGCGCGCGGCCCCCGGAACCCACAGAACGTCGCCCTGCGCCCTTTTGTTCACGAACCGCGCGGCGACGAACAGAAAATCGGAAAGTCGGTTGAGATAGGTTAGCGCCTGCGGGTTGAGCGCAGGCTCGACCGCCACCGCACTGCGTTCCGCCCGGCGGACGATGGCGCGGGCGAGATGCAGCGCCGCGGCACCGGCGGTGCCCGAGGGTAGGACGAAACTGCGCAAGGGATCGAGCGCGTCGTTCATGCCGTCGATCTCGCGCTCGAGCCGTTCGGGCTGCGCGGCGACGATGCGCAACGTCATGTCGGTGGGGGCGAAATCCGCGCCCGGTGTCGCGATGTCGGCGCCAAGGTCGAAGAGGTCGTTCTGGACCCGCAGCAACGCCTCGGCGAGGGGATCGTCGCCGAGCGCGGAGATCGCGACGCCGATCGCGCTGTTCGCCTCGTCGACATCGCCGATCGCCGCCATCCGCGGATCCGCCTTCGACACCCGGCTGCCGTCGACCAGCCCGGTCGTGCCACCATCGCCGGTGCGGGTGTAGATCTTCGTCAGCTTGACCAAATCAGGTGCGGCCCGCGGCGAACAGGATGACGACCACGATCAGGATCGCGATCGCCTGGAAGAAGATGCGCTGCTGCATCATCCGGTTCGACTTCAGCGATGCCTGGGTCGGGCCGTTGCCCTTCACCTGCGCGGTCGATTCCTGGAGGAACGCGATGATGCCGCGCACCAGCGCGACGACGGTCGCCAGCATCGCCGCGATCAGGAGGATGATGAGGAGCGTGTTCATGGACGGGATGTAGGCGTTGCGAGGCCCGCCCGCAATCGATCGGCAAGCGCGCGACCGTCCGCTCCGGTAACACGCATTGCCGCCAGCGCCGGTGCGCCGTCGCGCTTGGCAAGCCGCTTGCCCTCCGCATCCAGCATCAGAGCGTGATGGTGCCAGCGCGGCACCGGCAGGTCGAGCAGCGCCTGGAGCAACCGGTGGACATGCGTCGCGTCGAACAGGTCGTCGCCGCGGACCACGTCGGTCACGCCCTGCGCCGCATCGTCGACGACGACCGCGATGTGATAGCTGGTGCCGGCATCCTTGCGCGCCAGCACCAGGTCGCCCTGCGCCAGCGGATCGGCGGCGATCGGCCGGCCATGATCGGTCCAGTCGAGCGGCCCGACGATCGCCGCCGCACGCGCCATGTCGATCCGCCAGCCATGCGGCCGGGCGAGATCGGGGTTATCCAGGCCGCGGCATGTGCCCGGATAGAGGGGCACGGACCCATGCGGCGCCTGCGCACTCGCCGCGATTTCGGCACGGGTGCAGAAACAGGGGTAGACGAGGTCCATCGCCTGCAACCGGGCGAGCGCGGTGGCGTAGAGGGGCAGGCGCTGCGACTGGAGCAGCACCGGTCCGTCCCATTCGAGCCCCAGCCACGCCAGGTCGGCGAGGATCGATTCGACATGCGCCGGACGGCTGCGCGCGGTGTCGATATCCTCGATCCGGACGAGAAACCGCCCGCCCGCCGCCCGCGCCAGATCGTGCGCCCGGATCGCGGACGCGGCATGGCCGAGATGCAATGGCCCGGTCGGGCTGGGGGCGAAGCGGGTGACGATCATGGGAATTCCCGGACCGTTGGTTTCGATGCGGAGGATCGCGCGCCGGTTCGTACGCTGTTCCCCCGCGAACGCGGGGGCCCAGGGGCCGCGAGCGCTGTCCTTCGTGACCCTGGGCTCCTGCGTTCGCAGGAGAACATCGGGTCTACAGGCCCAACGGGACCGGGTCCGGCTCGACGGATTTGGCTTTCGCAGCTCGGCGAGAGACGGGCGATCCACCCCACCCGACCCATTTCGCGACGAAACGAGTCTTGACCGCGAATCCTCCGCCGTGCTGTCATGGCACCGTCATTCGACTGCGCCATTGGCCGCATCGGCACTGTTTGCTGGGAGGAGTCGTGTTTCATCCCGATTTGATCCGCCATCCGGACGGCTGTCCCGCGCTCGTCCTCAATGCCGATTATACCCCGCTGTCCTATTATCCCTTGAGCGTGTGGCCCTGGCAGACCGCGGTCAAGGCGGTGTTCCTCGACCGCGTCGACATCGTCGCGCATTACGAACGCGAGGTGCGCAGCGCGTCGCGGTCGATGAAGCTGCCCTCGGTCATCGCACTGAAGCAGTTCGTCCGGCCGTCGCAATTCCCCGCCTTCACCCGGTTCAACCTGTTCCTGCGCGACCGCTTCACCTGCCAATATTGCGGACATCCGGGCGAGCTGACCTTCGATCACGTCGTGCCGCGTGCACAAGGGGGCCGCACGACCTGGGAGAATGTCGTCACCGCCTGTGCGCCCTGCAACCTGAAAAAGGGTGGCCGCACCCCCAAACAGGCGACGATGCCGCTCCATCTCGAACCGATCCGCCCGACCAGCTGGCAGCTGCAGGAACATGGCAAGCGCTTCCCGCCGCATTATCTCCATGGTAGCTGGCACGACTGGCTCTATTGGGATGTCGAGCTGGAGGCCTGACGGGCCTCGCAGGACATGGGGCAGGTTACGGGGGCTGGCATGCGGTTGACGATCGGCGCGGTGATAGTGGCGGCGGTATTGGTGGCCGGATGCGGCCCCTCCAAGCGGGAAAAGCGCGCGATCGCGGATGCGAAGGCGGCCAATTTCATTCCGCCTGCCGTCACCTCGCGCGTCGATTTCGGCAGTTCGATCGACCGCCGCTTCCGCGCGCTCGACCGCAACGGCGACAATTACCTGACCCCCGAAGAAATGCCCGCCAAGAACAGGGCGCGGTTCATGGCGTTCGACAAGGACGGCGACGGCAAGGTCAGCGAGATCGAATTCAGCGACGGCCAGCTGGCACGGTTCGACCATGACGACCTGAACCATGACGGCACGGTGACGTCGGAGGAACAGCATGCCGCCCGCACCGGCGCCGCGCCGGCCCCGACCGCGACGCCCACGATCCCCTGACGGCACCCGCGATTGACGAGGGCGCGAAAGCGGGTAGCCTTGCCGGGCATGAACAATTCCCACCCCGCGATCCCGCGTTCGCTCTTCGCCTTCTCGATCTTCTACGGCGGCATGGTCTGCATCGCTGGCGTGCTCGGCAACAAGCAGGTGTCGCTCGGCCCGGTGTCGGCGTTGGGCCCGGTCTTCGGGCTGGGACCGCTGGCGATCGAGGCGGGGATCTTCGCGTTCCTGCTGCTGGTCGTCGTGTCGAGCGCGGTCGCCGAACTGCACGGGCCGGCGACCGCGAACCGGCTGGTCCGCTTCGGCTTCGTGCCGCTGATCGTGTCGATCCTGTTGTCGCTCGTCGTCCTGGCGATCCCCGCCGCGCCCGACATGGCCCCCGACCGCCGCGACGCGTTCGCGCTGATGATGGGGGGCACCCCGCGGATCTGGATCGGCGGCATCATCTCCTACGGCATTTCGCAGACGCTGAACGTGTCGGTCTTTTCCTGGCTGAAGGGACGCGAGGGGTCGCGCCTGTTGTGGCTGCGCGCCGGGATCGCCAGCATGTCGAGCCAGATCGTCGATACGCTGCTGTTCGTGTCGATCGCGTTTCTCGGCGTCTTCCCGATCCGCGAATTGCTGCTGGGACAGATGATCGTGAAGGTGCTGCTGTCGGCGGTGCTGGTGCCGCCGCTGATCTACGCGTTCGTGGCGCTCGGGCGGCGGCTGGATGGGGCATAAATCCGTCACCCCAGCGAAAGCTGGGGTCTCGAGCAGCGCGCGGAACGCCGGTCGTCGTTCCAATGCGTGAGACCCCAGCTTTCGCTGGGGTGACGGGATGTGTGGTAAGGGCATCGCGCGCGGCCCTGGATGCCGGGACGAGCCCGGCATGACGGATGCCGGGTTGCCGCCTTCCACTCCCCCCGCACTCCCGCTAAAGCGCGGCGCATGACCGATCACACCCCGAGCGCGCGGTTGCTTATGAAGGCGCAGACGCTGACCGAGGCGCTGCCCTATCTGCAGCGTTACGCCGGCGCGACCTTCGTCGTGAAATATGGCGGGCACGCGATGGGCGATCCGTCGCTCCAGCGCGGGTTCGCCAACGACGTCGTGCTGCTGAAGCAGGTCGGGATCAATCCCGTCGTCGTCCATGGCGGCGGCCCGCAGATCGGGTCGATGCTGAAGCGATTGGGCGTCGAATCGCAGTTCGTCAACGGCCTGCGCGTCACCGATGCGGAGACCGCGCACATCGCCGAAATGGTCCTGGCGGGATCGATCAACAAGGAAATCGTCGGCTGGATCGGCCAGGCGGGCGGCCGCGCGGTCGGCATCTCGGGCAAGGATGCGGGGCTGGTCCAGGCGGAGAAGGTCGGCCGCTCCGACCCCGATCGGCTCCAGGGAATCGAACGCCATGTCGATCTGGGCTTCGTCGGCGAACCCGTCGCGGTCGACCGGCGGATCATCGATACGCTGTCCGCCGCCGGCATTATCCCCGTCATCGCCCCCATCGCGATCGGCGCGGACGGGCACACCTACAACATCAACGCCGACACGATGGCGGGCGCGATCGCCGCGACGATGCAGGCGTCGCGCTTCTTCCTGCTGACCGATGTCGCGGGCGTGCTCGACAAGCAGGGCGAGCTGCTGACCGACCTCGACCCCGACGCGATCGCCGCCTTGCGCGCCGACGGTACGATCACCGGCGGTATGATCCCCAAGATCGAGACCTGCGTCGCCGCGGTGCAGTCCGGGGTCGACGCGGCGGTCATCCTGGACGGGCGCGTGCCGCATGCGATGCTGCTGGAGATATTCACCTCCGCGGGCGCCGGCACGCTGGTGCATCGCTGATCGGAATCGGCTAGGGACGGTGTTTCCCGTGGAGTGTGTTTCGTGATCCTGCTGCTTCAGATCCTCCAGATCCTGCTCGACGTCGTGTGGTGGGTCATCGTCGTCCAGGCGATCCTGTCCTGGCTGATCGCGTTCAACGTCATCAACACGTCGAACGAGGGCGTACGCACGATCTGGAACGCGCTGCAGCGGATGACCGACCCGCTGTACCGCCCGATCCGCCGCGTGCTGCCCGATTTCGGTGCGCTCGACCTGTCGCCGCTGGTGGTGCTGATCGTCATCGCGATCCTTGACAAGATCATCCAGGCCGCGATCGCACAGCAGATGTACGGCGGCGCGGTCACGGGCTGACCCGCCCCGCCACCGCGTCTTCGCGCCGAGTCGCGACCCTTGTTGTTCCTTATTGCGAACGGAAGTGGACGAACCACACGCTACGTCCGCGCCGGAAACACCTCCCGCATGGGTTCGTCGGTTGGTTGGGCTGCGGGGGCAAGGCGAGGGTGGCGCCATGTTGCCGACCCGATCAGAGATGGGTGTTGTAGGACAGCGATTTCCGCGCCCCCCCCGTCGCCCCGGCCTTGAGCCGGGGTCCCGCTTCTTCTTATCAGCCGAAGAAGCGGGGCCCCGGGTCAAGCCCGGGGTGACGATGGGGGCGGGATGAGGAGGGCGGGGACCATTGCCGCTACCGCTCGCGCACCGTAGGGGCACCGGCATGAGCGCGACCATCATCGACGGCAAGGCCTATGCCGCCGCCCTTCGCACCCGGATCGCGGCGGGCGTCGCCGACTTCGCCGCCGCCGCCGGCCGCAAGCCCGGCCTCGCGGTCGTGCTGGTCGGCGAGGATGCGGCCTCGTCCGTCTATGTCCGGTCGAAGGGCAAGGCGACCGAGGCGGCGGGGATGCTGGGGGT
>CAXTVB010000127.1:7313-8154 GCA_964247555.1 uncultured Sphingomonas sp.
CGCAGGCCGTACTGCTCGCGCTGGTGGCCGCGCTGAACGCCGATGCGACGATCGACGGCATCCTCGTCCAATTGCCGCTGCCGCGTCATATCGACGAAGCCGCGGTCATTCAGGCGATCGATCCGGACAAGGACGTCGACGGGTTCCACCCGGTCAATGCCGGGCGGCTGGCGACCGGGTTGCCGGGCTTCGTGCCGTGCACGCCCCTGGGGTGCCTGATGCTCCTGAAGGGCACGCTCGGCGACCTCGCCGAGCTGGACGCGGTGGTGATCGGCCGGTCGAACATCGTCGGCAAGCCGATGGCGGCGCTGCTGACCGCGGCGAGCTGCACCGTCACGATCGCGCATAGCCGGTCGCGCGACCTGGCCGGCATCGTCCGGCGCGCCGACATCGTCGTCGCGGCGGTGGGCCGGCCGAAGATGGTGAAGGGCGACTGGTTGAAACCCGGGGCGACCGTCATCGACGTCGGGATCAACCGGACCGACGCGGGCCTGGTCGGCGATGTCGATTTCGACGAAGCGTCGGGCGTCGCGGGGGCGATCACGCCGGTGCCGGGCGGGGTCGGGCCGATGACGATCGCGTGCCTGCTGCGCAACACGCTCGTCTCCGCCGCACGGCGCGCGGGCCATGCGATCGACGAGGCGGCGCTGTGATCGAACTCTACATCTCGACGCTCATCACCTTCTTCGTGGTGATCGATCCGCCGGGCTGCGCGCCGATCTATGCCGGGCTGTCGGCGGGCGCGTCGCCCATGCAGCGGCGCGCGATGGCGATCCGCGCGGTGGGGGTGGCGTCGGGCATCCTGTTCGTCTTCGCGTTGTTCGGGGAGACGCTGCTGAAG
>CAXTVB010000128.1:0-8094 GCA_964247555.1 uncultured Sphingomonas sp.
GCCTACCCGGTCAACCTCGTCGCCAATCCCGACGAGCGCATCTTCGGGGCGTGGCTGAAGATCGGGACCGACGGACATGTGACCGTCGCGGTGCCGCAGGCCGAGCATGGCCAGGGCGTCTACACCGTCCTGCCGCAGATCGTCGCGGACGAACTGGGTGCGGACTGGCGCACGGTCGGAGTCGAGGCGGCGCCGGTCAATCCGCTCTACGCCAATCCGCTGGGTCTGCGGTCGCTGCTGGAGGGCGTCGAGGATACGCTGCCCGCGAGCGTGATCGACGAGGCGGTGCGGCGGGCGCGGGTGATGATGACCGGCGGATCGTCGTCGGTGCGGATGTTCGAGGACGCGTGCCGCGGACGTTGCTGTGCAAGGCGGCGGCGCGGCGATGGGACGTCGCCTGGGCGGATTGCGGGGTCGATGCGGGGTTCGTCGTGCACCAGGGCAAGCGGCTGCGCTTCGCCGAGCTGGCGGAAGCCGCGGCGAAGGAGACATTGCCCGATCCGCTTCCCGCCGACGCGCCGGGGACGGGCAAGCTGATCGGCCAGTCGGTGCCGCGGATCGACGCGCCGGCGAAGGTCGACGGTTCGGCGAATTTCGCGGGCGATATCCGCCTGCCCGACATGGTCCATGCCGCGATCCGCCAGGCGCCGCGCGGGGACAGCCGGCTGGTGGCGATGGACCGCGCGGCGGCGCAGCGGGTGCGCGGCGTGGTGGCGATCGTGGACCGGCCGGGCTGGGTCGCGGTGGTCGCGACGACATGGTGGGCGGCGGAACGGGGCCTCGTCGCGCTGGCCCCCCGGTTCGAGACGACGGGGCCGGTCGCGACGACCATGTCGATCGACGCGGCGCTGACCGCCGCATTCGACGGGCCCGGCACGCGGATGGCGAAGGCGGGCGACGTCGCGGCTGCGTTCCGGGGCGCGCGGATCGTGACCGCCGAATACCGCGTCGCGCCCGGGCTCCACGCCGCGATCGAGACGACCAGCGCGACCGCGCACTGGCATGGCGGGCGGCTGGAACTATGGCTGCCGACGCAAGCCCCCGCCAACGCCAGGCGAGCCGCCGCCCAGGCGATCGACGTCGGCGAGGCGGCGGTCGTCGTCCATCCGATGCTGATCGGCGGCGGCTTCGGCGACCGGATCGAGACGGGCGCGGCGGCGCAGGCGGCGGCGATCGCGAAGGCGGTCGAGCGGCCGGTCGCCCTGGTCTGGTCGCGCGCCGAGGCGTGCGCGAACGATCTCTACCGCCCGCCCGCCGCGGCACGGATGGCGGCGCGGCTGGCCCCCGGCGGTCAGATCCTCGGCTGGTCGGCCAAGATCGCCGCACCCGCCACGGGCAAGGCGCTGGCGAAGCGGTTGCTGCCGGGGATCGCGACCGATGCCGCGCTGGCGCTGGGTTCGGCCGGCGATGCCTATGCGGTCGCGGGCGCGCTGCCGCCGTACCGCATTCCCAACTATGCGATCGATCACTATCCGGCGGCGCTCGAGATCGACAAGGGCGGGATCGAGACCGGGCATCTGCGCGGCGGAGCGCATGGCTACACCGCGTTCTTCACCGAATGTTTCCTCGACGAACTGGCGCATGTCGCGGGGACCGAGGCGCTGTCCTACCGGATCGGCATGCTGGGCGGCGATCCGCGGCTTGCGCGCTGCCTGTCGACGGCGGCGTCGCTCGGCGGATGGGACGGCGGCGTCGCGGGCAGCGGGCAGGGGATCGCCTGCCATGCCTTTCGCGGCAGCTATATCGCGGTACTGGCGGAGGCGCATATCGGTGACGGCGGGCGACCAGTGGTCGACCGGTTGGTCGCCGCGGTCGATTGCGGGCGGGTGATCCATCCCGACATCGTCCGCCAGCAGATCGAGGGTGGGCTGATCTTCGGTACCGCGATGGCGCTGGGCGCGGCGACGGGGTTCGTCGGTGGCGTGGCGAGCGTGCACGGGTTCGAGGGGATGGGCCTGCCGATCCTCGACGATGCGCCCGACGTGACGGTGGAGATCATCCGCAGCGACGAGGGGGCGGGCGGGGTCGGCGAACTGGCCGTACCTGCGGTGGCGCCGGCGATCGCGAACGCGCTGCAATCCTCGACGGGGGCGCGGCGGCGGTTCTTGCCGCTCGGGGAGCACCCTCGCGGGTAGGGTTTCCGCTCGCACGAAGCCACGAAGACGCGAAGACGTACGGAGGAGAAGATCAGACTGTTTTCCTGCGGAAGCAGGAATCCAGGGTCGCCAGCGTTACAGCTCGTGATCCCGGGCTCCTGCTTTCGCAGGAGAACGGAGATCGATCGCCCATCAGCAGCCCCAAGCAATACCCTCCGCACGAACCCCTTCTTCGTGCCTTCGTGTGTTCGTGCGAAATCTGAACCTACAGCGCCAAACGCGACGACGGCGATTGGCGCGAACCAGTTTGGACCCTAGGCAGGACGAATGCTCCCCCCAGACCACCCCCCGATCCCCCGTCCGAAAATCGGCGTGCTGCTGATGAACCTCGGCACCCCCGATGGCCCCGATGCGAAGTCGGTCAAACGCTATCTCGGCGAATTCCTGTCCGATCGGCGCGTCGTCGAATTGCCCGCGATCGCGTGGCAGCCGATCCTGCGCGGGATCATCCTGAACACCCGTCCCAAGAAATCGGCCCATGCTTACGGCCTGGTGTGGAGCGAGGAGGGTTCCCCCCTCGCCGCCTTCACCAAGCGGCAGGCCGTGGCGCTGGCGGATGCGTTTGGACCTGGGGTCCTGGTCGATTGGGCGATGCGCTACGGCAATCCGTCGATCCCCGACCGACTGGCGGCGATGAAGGCGGCGGGGTGCGAACGCATCCTGCTCGCGCCGCTCTATCCGCAATATTGCGCGGCGACGACCGCGACCGCGAACGACAAGGCGTTCGCGGTGCTGGCGGGCATGCGTTGGCAACCCGCGATCCGCACGCTGCCGCCCTATCACGACGATCCGACCTATATCGAAGCGCTGAAGACCGCGATCGAGGCCGGGATCGCCGCGCTCGATTTCGAACCCGACGCGCTCGTCGCCAGCTTCCACGGCATGCCCCGGCGGACGCTGGCGCTTGGCGATCCCTATCACTGCCACTGCCAGAAGACCGCGCGCTTGCTGGGCGAAGCGATGGGGCGCGAGCTGATCGTCGCGTTCCAGTCGCGGTTCGGGCCGGCGAAATGGCTGGGGCCGGCGACCGACGAGACGCTCGCCGCGCTGCCGGGCAAGGGCATGAAGAAGGTCGCGATCTTCGCCCCCGGTTTCTCTTCGGACTGTCTCGAGACGCTGGAGGAACTGGCGATCCGCGGACGCGAGAGCTTCGAGGCGGCGGGGGGTGAGCGCTTCGCCTATCTGCCGTGCCTGAACGACGGCGAACCCGGCCTCCAGATGCTGCGCACGATCCTGTCGCGCGAGCTTGAAGGCTGGGTCGCGCGCCTCTAGCATCCCGGCAAAATAGGAGAGGCGAAATGGCACGTATCGCGATCGTGACCGGCGGGACGCGTGGTATCGGCGAGGCGATCAGCCTGGCGCTGAAGGGCATGGGCGTCACCGTCGCGGCCACCTATGCCGGCAACGACGCGCGCGCGACGGCCTTCACCGATCGAACGGGGATCGCGGCGTATAGATGGGACGTTGCGGATTACGACGCCTGCCAGGCGGGCTGCGCGCAGGTCGCCGGCGATCTCGGACCGGTCGACATCGTCGTCAACAATGCCGGCATCACGCGCGACGGCACGATCCTGAAGCTGACCTACGAGGCATGGAAAGAGGTCATCGACACCAATCTGGGCGGCTGTTTCAACATGGCGAAGGCGGTGTTTCCCGGAATGCGGGCGCGCCAATGGGGGCGGATCGTCAATATCGGGTCGATCAACGGCCAGGCGGGGCAATATGGCCAGGTGAACTATGCCGCCGCGAAATCGGGCATCCACGGCTTCACCAAGGCGCTGGCGCAGGAGGGGGCGAAGTTCGGCGTGACCGTCAACGCGATCGCGCCGGGTTATATCGACACCGACATGGTCGCAGCGGTGCCGGCGGACGTGCTGGACAAGATCGTCGCGAAGATTCCGGTCGGGCGGCTGGGCCAGGCCCACGAGATCGCGCGCGGGGTGGCGTTCCTGTGTTCGGAGGATGGGGGGTTCGTGACGGGTTCGACGCTGTCGATCAATGGGGGGCAGCATATGTACTGACGGGCGCAGGCGCGTCGCCTCGGCAAAGCCGAGGGACGATGCCGATGCGCAAAGCGCAGCGCCCGGCACGGCCGGCGGGTGGCGCCCGCGCCAACCCGGCCGACGGCTTCGCCGTTGGCCGGCCGCCAGGATTTTTTCACACGAAGACACGAATAAGAACTAGATATCGCACGCCGCTATGAGGCCGCGGCAGCAATCAATAACTTGAGGTGCTACGCGCGGTCTTCCGGGTTCTTCCACTTCTCTTCGCGCCTTCGCGCCTTCGTGCGAGCCAAACCGTCCCCCACGTCAGAAAAAACGAAACCGGCGCCCTCCTTCACAGGAGGACGCCGGAACGCCCCTCGAAACGCTACGCGAGGGTAACTGACCGCGTTACCGGCGGCAGTATCCAGGGCGACCCGATCGGGTCGATGGCGGCGTTTTGGGGGATGCGCGTTGAGCGGATACTGAATGCGTCCGTTATCGCCCGTTCAGGCGGCCCGCTAGGACACGAGGCGCAGACGAACGAAGGCCCGCTTGTCCTCGGCGGACAAGCGGGCCTTTATCTCGTCGGATGCCGGCGCCTCGCGATGCCGGCAAGGGGGTCAGGCTGCGACGGTGGCGTCCGCGCGCTTCTTGACGATCGTGCGCTTCAAACGGCGGCAGCGCAGCGACAGCAGGTCGTCGCTGGTCTTGACCAGCCAATTGTCCAGACCGCCATTATGCTCGACCGACCGCAGCCCGTGCGTCGACACGCGCAGGCGCACGCTGGTCTCCAGCGAATCGGAGATCAGCGTCACGTTCTGCAGGTTCGGCAGGAACGTCCGCTTGGTCTTGTTGTTGGCGTGGGATACGTTGTTCCCCACCTGCCGGCCCTTGCCGGTCAGTTCGCAGATGCGCGACATCGATCGATACCTTATAGTTCGGGGATTGCCCGGAAAGGCCGCGCGGATAGCCGGGTGCGGCGGGGGCGTCAACCGATTCACCGTTCCGGCGCGCAGCGATTCCCGGTGGCCAACCCCGAACGGGCGTGCAACCGTCCTTCCGGCACGGCGTTGTTACGCCACCGAACCGGTGTTCGAAAAAGGGGAATATCATGCGTACGCTGCTCGTCCTGGTCGCACTGGCCATCATCATCGTCGCCGGCTGCATGTATTTCGGGATCATCAACATCGATCAGACCCGGCCGGGCATCGTCCAGGCCCCCAGCTTCCACGCGGACGTCGCGCGGGTGACGATGGGGACGGAGAACAAGACCGTCGCGGTGCCGACGATCTCGGTCCAGAAGCCGGCGCCGGCGGCCACCCCCACCAACTGACGCTTTGCGGGCAGGGTATAGGCGGGGCATGGGGACGGGATGATCCCGCTCCCCGCCCCGATGCGCGCCGCGCTCGACCAGGCCCGCGCCGCCGCGGCGCTGGGCGAGGTGCCCGTCGGCGCGGTGATCGTCCGCGACGGGGCCATCATCGCGGCGACGGGGAATGCCCCGCGCGGCCTCGCCGATCCCACCGCGCACGCCGAGATGCTGGCGATTCGCGCCGCGGCGCGAGCGTCGAACCGCGACCGACTGGGGGATTGCGACCTGTGGGTGACGCTGGAACCCTGCGCGATGTGCGCGGGCGCGATCGCCCATGCCCGAATCGCGCGGCTTTATTACGGCGCGCCCGATCCGAAGGGCGGTGCGGTCGAACACGGGCCGCGACTCTTCGCGCAGCCGACGTGTCACCATCGGCCGGAGGTCTATGCGGGGATCGGCGAGGGCGAGGCGGGGGCGCTGTTACGCGCGTTCTTCGCGGAGCGGCGATAGATCCAACCTCCGTCACCCCGGCGCAAGGCCGGGGTGACGGAGCGATCGGCAGAGGTTGTTCCCACCCGCCATGTCCGGCTACACGGGCGCAAGCCAATGGCACCGCTTCCCCCCTTCCCCTGGATCGACGTCGCGATCATCGTCGCGCTCGTTGCGCTGAACGGCGTGTTCGCGATGAGCGAGCTCGCCATCGTCTCCGCGCGCAAGGCACGGCTCGAGGCGATGGCGAGGACCGGTCGCGCCGGGGCACGCGCCGCGCTGCTGCTGGGCGCGGATCCCGGCAAGTTCCTCTCGACGGTCCAGATCGGCATCACCCTCATCAGCGTGCTGGCGGGCGCGTTCTCGGGCGAGGCATTGGGCGAACCGACCGCGCTCAGGCTCCGCGCGCTGGGCATGGCGGCGGACAGCGCACACACCGCAGGCTTCGCGATCGTCATCGGGGTCACGACCTTCGTCTCGCTGATCGTCGGCGAGCTGGTGCCCAAGCAGTTCGCGCTGCGCGCGCCCGAGGCGATCGCCGCGACGATGGCGCCGGCGATGCGCTGGCTGGCGGTCGGGACCGCGCCGATCGTGTGGCTGCTCGATTCGACGAGCGCCGCGATCTTCCGCCTGATCGGCCTCAGCCGCGAATCGGAGGAGCATGTCACCGCCGAGGAACTGCAGCTGATCGTCGCGGAGGCGTCGAAGTCGGGCGTGATCGAGGAGCATGAACGCTCGATCATCTCGGGCGTCGTCCGTCTGGCCGACCGGCCGGTGCGCGAGGTGATGACCCCGCGCAACCAGATCGACTGGCTCGATCTGGCCTTGGGCGCGGACGGCATTCGCGACGCATTGCTGGCGACGACGCACAGCCGACTGCCGGTGGGCGACGGATCGATCGATACCGTCGTTGGCGTCGTGCAGGCGCGCGATATCGCCGCCGCCTTGTTCCGTGGCGAGCCGCTCGACCTGCCCGCGCTGATGCGCAAAGCGCCCGTCGTGATCGACCAGATCGACGCGATGGACGCGCTCGACGCGCTGCGCCAGGCGGACGTGCCGATGGCGCTGATCCACGACGAATATGGCCATTTCGAAGGCATCGTGACCCCCGCCGACCTGCTGGCGGCGATCGCGGGGGAGTTCGCATCCGATTCGCACCCCGACGACGCGCCGTCGGTGGTGGAGCGCGACGACGGGTCGCTGCTGGTGGCGGGCACGATGGCCGCCGATGCGCTGGCGGAACGGCTGGACATCACCCTGCCCGAGGATCGCGACTACGCGACCGTCGCCGGGCTGGCGCTGGCGGCGTTCCGGCATCTGCCCGTGGAGGGAGAGAGCTTCGTGCTGCAGGGGTGGCGGTTCGAGGTGGTCGACCTGGACGGGCGCCGGATCGACAAGCTGCTGGTGGGGATGGTCTGACGCGCCGAAGTGGAGGAAGTGGAGGAATGCCATTGCGGCTTCCACTTCGGGCCCAATCAATGGGTTAGCGTGTTTTGGTGCCCAGGCGGAAGTTGTAGGAGGCGAGGGACTGCGCATCAGCCAGGGATGGCATGAGGCGCACCTTGTAGGACAGGGGATATTGGGAGGATGTCGACTGCATCAAGAGTTGGGCGTCCGGCTTGGGTTGCCGCGACGTCGCTACCAGACGAGCGTCATCCTAAAGCTCCTCAGGGAAGAACCGTTGGGAGCGGTGTATCGCGCTGCCCTCTACGATCGCGCAGCCGATAGCGGCTCTGATACTCCCGCCGCTGCTTTGCGATTTCGTACAAGACAATGCCCGAGCTTGTCCCCAGATTAAGACTTTCAATCACCCCAAACATAGGCACCGACACGCACCGTTCGCTTCGTTCGACGGCAAGATCGCTGATCCCTTTCGTCTCACTCCCGAACCATACAGCAAGTTTAGCGTGTTCGGTGAAATCACCCTCATGAAGGTTGGTGTTAGTCCTCCCCTTTCTATGAGGAGAGGTCACGATCGACACAAAATTGTTCTTTTCGAGGTGCGCAAGACAGGCTTCGGTGCTGTCGAACCGCTTCACGAACGTCCATTTGATAGCCGAGACGGAAAGCCTCGATAACTTTGGTTCTGCACGTAAGTCACTCCAATCATCTGATAGTACACCGCGCGGATCGACCACGTACACCTTTTCAG
>CAXTVB010000129.1:0-8080 GCA_964247555.1 uncultured Sphingomonas sp.
TTTTCTTACCTGGTCGAAAAACCGCTGCGCAAATACGCGTCGGTCGAGGCGCGGAGCGCGACGGTATCGGCGACCACGCTCAGCGGCCGACATTATGCCTGGGAAGTCTATGATCGCGAAGAATTGACGCGGCAGCGCAGGGGCCCACATGGCCGCTTGTATCGGCGCAATCTGCCGCCTGACGGCTTGATGACGGGTTGGGCTCTCGTCGGTCCGATCTTCAGGGGGCGGCTCGTCGTGCTCGCCGGCGGCAATACCTTTTCGGGCGCAGCCGAGCTTGCCTCGATGCTGTTCCACAGCAACCGCGCCGTCTTCGTGGGCGAGGAGACGGGCGGCACCGATGCGGGTAATACCAGCGGCTACAAGTGGCTGCTCACCCTGCCGAATTCAGGCTTTCGCCTGGGCGTGCCGCTTCTTCGATTCCGCTTTGCATGGCGACCCCAGCGTGTCGACCGTGGCGTCTTCCCGCAATGCCCCGTGCCGCCGCGGTTCGATGAGATCGGTCGGCAACACGATGCTGCCTGGCATGTCGCCGTCGCAATCCTGCACGAGGATTGGACGCAACCGGCCGCCGCACGCTGCCCGCCTGTTGCGAGCGACTAGCACGGGTCTCGCCCCGGCACCCGCCGGGGCGGAAGCCCCTCACCCCGCCAGCGACGCGTTGTCGATGACGAAGCGGTATTTCACGTCGCTCTTCTGCATCCGGTCGTACGCGGTATCGATGTCCTGGATGCGGATCATCTCGATCGTCGAGACGATGTCGTTCGCCGCGCAGAAATCCAGCATCTCCTGCGTCTCCGCGATGCCGCCGATCAGCGATCCGGCGATGGCGCGGCGCTTGAAGATCAGCGCGCCGACATTGGGGGAGGGGTGCGGGTTCTCGGGCACGCCGACCAGCACCAGCGTCCCGTCGCGCTTCAGCAGCGCGGTGAACGCGTCGAGCAAATGGCTGGCGGCGACGGTGTCGAGGATCATGTCGAAGCTGTCGGCATGCGCCGCCATCTCGTCCGCGTTCTTCGACACCACGACCTCGTTCGCGCCGAGATCGAGCGCGTCCTGGCGCTTGTTCTCCGACGTGGTGAAGGCGACGACATGCGCGCCCAGCGCATGTGCGATCTTGATGCCCATGTGACCCAGCCCGCCGATGCCGACGATCCCGACCTTCTTGCCCGGCCCCGCGCCCCAATGCTTGAGCGGCGAATAGGTGGTGATGCCGGCGCACAGCAGCGGCGCGACCGCGGCGAGCTGGTCCTCGGGATGCGTGATCTTCAGCACGAACTTGTCGCTGACCACGATCCGCTGCGAATAGCCGCCAAGCGTATGGCCGGGGGCGTCGGTGGTCGGGCCGTTATAGGTGCCGACGAAGCCGGTGCCGGTGCAATATTGCTCCAGCCCCTCGTCGCAGGGCGCGCAATGCTGACAGCTGTCGACCATGCAGCCGACGCCGACCACGTCGCCGACCTCGAACTTCTCGACCGATCCGCCGACCGCGGTGACATGGCCGACGATCTCGTGGCCCGGCACGCAGGGGTACAGCGTGCCGTCCCATTCGCTGCGGACCTGGTGGAGGTCCGAATGGCAGACGCCGCAATAGGCGATGTCGATCTGGACGTCGTGCGCGCCGGGGTCGCGGCGATCGATGTCGATCGGCTCGAGCGGCTTGTCGGCGGCGTGCGCGCCATAGGCTTTGGTCGCCATGGGGGGAACTCCTTGGGGAATGGGGAGCGCCCCAGATAGGGTGCGGTGCAGCATGGGTTAAGGGTATGCTCGACCTCTATGACGAAAAAGCGCTCAGCCGATCCGTTCGGGAACCGCGGCGGCGTCCTTTTGCAACGCGGCATCGGGGGCGACCGCCTCCCAGGGGAAGACGTACCAGTCCTTCGTCACCGTCCGGTCGATCGCGCGCGCGCTGTAATCGACGCGCTGTGTGGAGACGCGGTTGTCGATCAGCGTCGCGATCCGGATCGATCCAGCCACCGCGCCCGCACCGGCCAGCGCGGTACGCAGCGCGCCGATCGTCAGCCCCGAATCGTTGATGTCGTCGATGAACAGCAACCGCTCGCCGGCCTGACTATGCCCCGCCAGCCGAACGACTACGTCGCCCGCGAAATCGACGACCTGGCTCGACCAGTCGCACGACAGCATCGGCAGCCCGGTTGCGTGGCTGAGATACACCGCGGGGACCAGCCCGCCGCGGCCGATGCCGACGATATAGGTCGGCACCCAATCGGCATCCGCGCGGATCGCGTCGGCGAGCGCCTTCACGTCGGCGACGAAATCGGCATGCGCGACGGGGGTGAAGACCGGCATCAGGCCGCCGCGACATAGGCGTCGAGCGCGGCCAGATGCGCCGCGACCGCGTCGTCGGGCAGGAACGACCCGAGGAAGCTGTTGCGCGCCAGCATCGCCAGATCGCCGTGCGTCAGTCCGCGCGCCTCGGCGGCGGCGCGGTAATTGTCCGCGATATAGCCGCCGAAATAGGCGGGATCGTCGGAATTGATCGTCGCGCGCAGACCTTCGCGCAGCATCCGGTCGATCGGGTGATCGGCCATGTCGTCCACGACGCAAAGTTTCAGGTTGGACAGCGGGCAGACGGTCAGCGTCATGCCTTCGCGCGCCAGCCGCGCGGTCAGCACCGGATCCTCCAGGCTGCGATTGCCATGGTCGAGCCGCTCGATGTGCAGCACGTCCAGCGCCTGCAGGACGTATTCGGGCGGGCCCTCCTCGCCCGCATGTGCGACGCGGCGCAGGCCGAGATCGGCAGCGGCCGCGAAGACCCGGGCGAATTTCTCGGGCGGATGGCCCAGTTCGGACGAATCGAGCCCGACCGCCTCGATCCGGTCGAGCCAGGGCTTCGCCGCTTCCAGCGTCGCGAACGCGTCGGCTTCGTCGAGGTGTCGCAGGAAGCACAGGATCAGCTTCGACGTCAGCCCATGCTTCGCCTCCGCCGCGGCCATGCCCGACAGCAATCCGGTGATCACG
Source organism: uncultured Sphingomonas sp. (assembly GCA_964247555.1). Lineage (GTDB taxonomy): Bacteria > Pseudomonadota > Alphaproteobacteria > Sphingomonadales > Sphingomonadaceae > Sphingomonas. The sequence goes on from CAXTVB010000129.1 coordinate 2,983, forward strand.
GTCTCGAACGAAACGCCGCGCGCGGTATGCGTCTGCGGGTCGAACATGATTTCGGCATGGACCACCCCGTCCACCGCAGCACGGTCGAAATAGGCGGTGGCGAGATCGTGGAAATCGGCCGCGGTGCGCAGCACGTCGGCGCCGCGGTAATAGATATCGAGGAAATCCTGCAGCTTCGAGAAGCTGTATGCGGCGCGAACCTCGTCTACGCTGGCGAACGGAATAGCGATGCCGTTACGCTTGGCCAGCGCGAACATCAATTCGGGTTCCAGGCTACCCTCGATATGGAGGTGAAGCTCGGCCTTGGGCAGCCCGGCGATGAAGGAATTGATGTCGCGCATGCCCCGTCATCGCCGCTACGCCGCGGACGCGCAAGGTCGCGCGCCGCGGCGGCGGTTCGTCTCGTCAATAATAATTGGCGGGGTTCGGCGTCGGCGCGCGGCAGGCGCGGCTATGGCCGTGGTGGCAGGCATAGACCTGCTGGCGCCACGCGACCATCGCATCGGCATAGGCACGCTGCTGGCGGTCGTAGCGGACCTGGTCGCGCACCGCGGCATGGTCATGCGCGCGCAGCGATCGGCGATACGCCTCCATGTCCTGCTGGTACTGCGCCTGGCTGTCGGCGTTCGCCATGTCTTGCCCGGACTGACGCTGCGACGCCTGCACCGCGACATCGCCGTTCGCGCCCTCGACGCGGGCATTGTAGCCGTCGCGTCCGGTCTGGCCCTGCTGCGCGATCGCGGCGGTGGCGGGAAGGGCGGCGAGCAGCAGGGCGGCGATGGGAATGATCTTCATGGCGGGGTACTCCGTGTTACTCGATGATGCCCCCGTAACGATCCGGTCCCGACGCCGTTCCCTCCCTCGTCATGCCGGGCTCGTCCCGGCACCCATCGTCCCGCGCAGTCCCGCGCATCTCGTTTCGCGGCACGATGGACCCCGGGACAAGCCCGGGGTGACGAATGAGGTGACGGATGCCCTCAGATCGCCGCCAGCGCCTGGTCGAAATCGGCGATCAGATCGTCGGCATCCTCGACCCCGATCGAGATGCGCACCAGGTTGTCGGTGATTCCCAAAGCCTGCTTGCGCGCGTCTGGCACCGACAGATGCGTCATCGCGGCCGGGTGGCTCGCCAGCGTCTCGGTGCCACCCAGCGACACCGCGAGCTTGGCGATCTTCAGCGCGTCGAGGAACGCGAACGCCTCCTTCTCGCCGCCGTTCACCAATAGCGAGAAGGTCGACCCGGCCCCGGTGCAATGCCGGCGATAGATGTCGGCCTGCCGCTCCAAGCCGGGGCTGTCCTCCAGGAAGCCGAGATAGCCGACGCGCTCGACCTTGGGATGCTGGCGCAGGAACGCGCAGACCTTCGCCGCATTCTCGCCCGCGCGGCTCATCCGCAGTTCCAGCGTCTCCAGCGAACGGAGCAGCATCCACGCGGTGTTCGGGTCGCAGATCGTGCCGATCGTGTTGCGCATCGACCGGATCGTGTTGATGTGCGCCTTCGACCCCAGCACCCCGCCCGCGACGAGATCGCTATGGCCGCCGGCATATTTGGTCAGCGAATAGACGACGATGTCCGCACCGTGCTTCAGCGGTTGCAGCCACAGCGGGCCGAGGAAAGTGTTGTCGATCGCGATCGGCGGCTTGGTGTCGCCGGTGAAGATCGCGTCGCGGCTGGCGGCGACCGCCTGGATGTCGACCAGCGCGTTGGTCGGATTGGCGGGGCTTTCGAGGTAGATCATCGCGACGTTGCCGGTCGCCGCGCGGCGCAGCACCGCGTCGATCTCCTCGCGCGTCGCGCCTGCGGGAAAATCGAGCCAATGCACGCCGAACCGGCCCAGCACGCGCGCGATCAGCGTCTCGGTCGCAGCATAGAGCGGCCCCGAATGGACGATCGTGTCACCCGGCTTCACCATCGACAGGAACAGCGTCGCGATCGCCGACATCCCCGACGAGAAGGCGAGCGCATCCTCCGCTTCTTCCCAGATGCCCAGGCGATCCTCGAGGATCTCCTGATTCGGCCCGTTGAAGCGCGAATAGACGAGACCTTCGGCGCCGCCGGGGCGCTTGCCGGTGACGCCTTCGAAATGGCGCTTGCCCGCTGCGGCATTGGGGAAGACATAGGTCGAGGTCGCGAAGATCGGCGGCTTGAGCGCGCCTTCGGACAGCGCCGGGTCGTACCCATGCCCCATCATCATCGTCGATGCCTTCAGCTTGCGATCCCCGATCGCCTCCACCGATTTCTTCGGGTTGGCCGTGGCGGGGACGCCGGTCATGTCGGCTTCGGTCTCGGTCGATTCGGGCATCATATTCTCCATAGGGCGCTTTTTCACGCGCCGTAGCGGAACGCGCCGGATCGGGATATGGTCGCGGCCGTCCCGTCGCGGAAGGAACTGCTATGTCGGTCGCCGTCGTCTCGATCCCCGTCAGCGACCCCGAACGGTCACTCGCCTTCTACCGCGACGTGCTGGCGCTGCCGGTCGTCAACGATACGCCGATGGGCCCTGCGATGCGCTGGCTCCAGCTGCAACCGGCGGATGGCGGCGCGACCGTCGCCTTGGTCACCTGGTTCGACCAGATGACACCGGGATCGCTGCAGGGGCTGATGTTCCATGTCGCCGATATCGATGCCGAACATGCCCGGATCGCGGCGGCGGGCGGGTCCCCGTCGGCGATCGAGGAACAGCCCTGGGGGCGGTTCACGATGCTCGCCGATCCGGATGGCAACGGGCTGATCGTCGCGCAACTGACCGCGCCGGAGGATGTCCGGACGCGGTAGATCTGTTCGAAGGAGCGCGTTCTACAATCCTCCTCCGCCAGGGGGAGGTGGCACCGAAGGTGACGGAGGGGGAGGTGGGCGGTATCCTCTATCATTAAGGGCGTCCCTCACCGCCCCCTCCGTCAGGCTACGCCTGCCACCTCCCCCTGGCGGGGGAGGATAAGAAGCATCTACCCCACCCCGATGATCGCGATCTGGCGCCCGTATCCCGGCTCGCCGCGATGCGTCGCGCGGCGGTAGCTGTAGAACCGGTCCGCATCGGCATAGGTATCGAGCCCCATCGCCTCGATCCGCCCGACCCCGGCCTGCGACAGCCGGTGGGCGACATAGGCCTCCAGATCGAAACGGTGATGACCCGCGCGGCCATCCGCGAAGAAGCGTTCGTTCGCCGGATCGGCGGCCGCGAAGCGGCGGAGGAAGGCATCGTCGACCTCGTAGCTGGCGCGCGCGATCGCGGGGCCGATCGCGGCGACGATGCGCGCCGGGTCGGCACCCAACGCCGTCATCGCGATGACGGTCGCGTCGGTCACCCCCGCCAGCGCCCCCTTCCACCCCGCATGCGCCGCGCCGACCACACCCGCATGGACGTCGGCCAGCAACACCGGCGCGCAATCCGCGGTCAGGATGCCGAGCGCGAGGCCCGGGCGGTCGGTCACCAGCGCATCGGCGTGCGGACGATCGGCAGGCGCGATGCGGACGGTCACCGCATCCGCGCCATGCACTTGGTAGACGGTGACGAGATGCGCGCCCGGCAGGACCGCACGCGTCGCGAGTACGCGGTTCTCGGCGACCGCGGTCGGATCGTCGTCCGATCCGATCCCGACGTTCAGCCCGGCATGCACCCCGGTCGATACGCCCCCGCGCCGACCGAGAAAGCCGTGCGGCACGCCGTCCAGCGCCGCGGCGCGGATCACTTCGACGGTCATAGCGCGAGCCTCATGACGAGATCGCGATCGATCTGATTGCCGGTCTTGAACGCGTAATCGCCGATATGGACGAAGCCGAGCCGACGATAAAAAGTCAGCGCGCGATCGTTCACCTCCCACACGGTCAGGACGAGCGCGATCGCGCCGCGCGCCCGCGCCGTGGCGATCGCCCAGTCCATCAGCCGGTGCGCGACGCCTTTGCCGTGCCAAGGGGACGCCACGTAGATCTGCATGAGCTGCAAGGTCCCCGGCGGGGCGAGGTGTGCGCCCAGGTAGCTATCGCCGAGCTTGGCATAGCCGGCGACCGCTTCGCCCTCGATCGCGAGATGATACCGGATGGCGGGACTGGCGAGATCGCGGATCAGCTCGCCTTCGGGACCGTACGCACCCGCCAGATACAGTGCGAGATCGTCGGCCGAACAGGAATGTCGGAAGGTTTCGATCCAGCTTCGTCGCGACATCGCATCGACCGCCGGGCCGTCCGCCAAGGTTGCGTCGCGGTAGATCATGCGAACGCCGCCGGCGCGGGCCAGCCCGGCGCGGTGATCGCCAGCGCGCGGAACAGCGTCCCCATGTCGCCCATCAGCCGCGCCCGGTCCGCCATCAGCGACTCGGCGCGGTCGGGGGCGGCGCGGGCGAGCGCGGCGGTCCGCTGGTCGATGCCCAAATGGCCGAGCAATTCGCGCTGGTCGATCGGCCCCCAGGCGACCGCGCCCGATGCCTGCGCCGCGGCGGCGAGCGTCGCGAAATCGACATGCGCGGTCAGGTCCTGCTCGCCCGGCGCGTCGAACGGGTTGGCGGGGGCATGGCCGCGCACCGCCTGCAGCGTCTCGCCGACAAGCGGGCCCTCATAGCCGTAATCGATCGCCAGCAGCGCGCCGCCCTGCGCCACGATCCGCGCGGCGATCGTGCGTATCGTCGCGACCGCATCGGGGCACGCCTCGATGATCGCGCCGGGCGGGGCGTCGCGCAGCGGTTCGGGGATGACGCTGTCGGGGACGTGCTTGCCCGCGACCGGCAGGAACAGCGTGTCCTGGCAGGCGACCAGCCGTTCGTGCCAGGCATCGGCGCGCTTCACCAGCTGGCGGATCGGCAGCGCGTCGAAGAATTCGTTCGCGACGACGATCAGCGGGCGATCGGTGGGAAGCGTGTCGGCGCCGTCGTGCCACGTCGCGTCAGGGACGCGCTGGCTTTGCGCGGCGCGCAGCACCGGGCTGGTCTCAACGAAATGCACCGCCGGAGCCAGCCCGGCCTTCGCCATCGCGCGCGCGGCATCAGCCGCCAGCGTCCCGCGGCCGGGGCCGAGTTCGACCCAGGCGATGTCGGGCCGCCCCGCCCGGTCCCACAGGTCGGCGCACCACAGCCCGATCAGCTCGCCGAACATCTGGCTGATCTC
>CAXTVB010000130.1:0-1786 GCA_964247555.1 uncultured Sphingomonas sp.
ACCTTGGTGTAACTTTGGCCCGCCAGCACCGGCTGGCTGTGTATGACGGGCAAATTGTCGCCGCCGCGCTGCTCGCCGATTGCGACATCCTCTATTCCGAAGACATGCACCACGGCCTCGTCATCGACGGACGGCTACGCATCGAGAACCCCTTTGACCAAACGCCGCGCTGACCAGGCGCTCGTCGATCGCGGGCTGGCGGAATCGCGGACGCGGGCGCAGGCGTTGGTGATGGCGGGGCTGGTCTTCGCGGGCGATCGCAAGATCGACAAGCCGGGCCAGCCCATCGCCGACGACGTGGCGCTCGACGTTCGGGGAAGGGACCACCCCTGGGTTTCGCGGGGGGGGATCAAGCTGGCGCACGGCCTCGCGCATTTCGGCTGGGACGCGACGGATACCGTCGCGATCGATGTCGGATCGTCGACCGGCGGGTTCACCGACGTCCTGCTCCGGCACGGCGCGGCCCGCGTCTATGCGGTCGACAGCGGCACCAACCAACTGGCCTGGTCCATCCGCCAGGACCCGCGCGTCGTGGTGCACGAACAGACCAGCGCACGTATCCTGACCGCGCAGCATATCCCCGAACCCGTCGACCTGATCGTGTGCGATGCCAGCTTCATCGGCCTCGCCAAGGTGCTTGACCGGCCGCTGACCTTCGCAAGATCGACGGCGCGGCTGATGGCGCTGATCAAGCCGCAGTTCGAGGCGGGACGCGAAGAGGTGGGGAAGGGCGGCGTCGTCCGCGATCCCGCGGTGCATCGGCGGGTCTGCGATGCGGTCGCGATATGGATGGTCGGTCAGGGCTGGACCGTCGACGGGGTGGTCGAAAGCCCTATCACCGGTCCGGAGGGCAATATCGAGTTCCTGGTCGCCGCCCGCCGCGGCTGACCGCATCGGCTAATCGTGCTGCGTGCGGTACACGACCATTTACGGATCGCCCGCGCCGCGCCAAAGGGGGCGGGTACCGGGAAAGGCGAAGATGGGCCAGATTGCTTCGAAGACCCAGTTGCGGATGTCGTTCCTGCGCTGGGCGGTGGTCGTCGTGCCCCTGCTGCTGCTGCTCGGATTCCTGTCGGGTCGCTCTGTGCCGGTGGGACCCGATAATCGCTGGTACGCCGCGCTGGAAAAGCCGGCGATGACGCCGCCCGACTGGGTGTTTCCCGTCGCCTGGTCGATCCTCTACATCCTGATAGCGCTGGCGCTCGCGACCGTGCTGAACGCGCGCGGCGCGCGGGGGCGGGGGATCGGGATCGTCCTGTTCGTCGTCCAGTTCGCGCTCAACCTCGCGTGGACGCCCATCTTCTTCGCCCAGCACCGCATCGACCTGGCGCTGGCGATCATCGCGCTGATGCTCGTCACCGGCATCGCGACCACCGTCGCGTTCGCGCGGGTGCGGCCGGCCGCGGCGTGGCTGATGGTGCCGTACCTCGTCTGGATCAGCTTCGCGGGCGTGCTGACGTGGCGGATCGGGCAATCGAACCCGGGCGCCGCCACCCTTGTACCCGCGCAGCATACGACCCAGATCCTCTGAGAATAAGATACGGGAACGACATCCATGCAGACCGAAAACCGGTTGTTCGACGACCTGGTGAAATTCATGAACGGTGCAGCCGGCACCCTCGCGGGCGTCGGGCGCGAGGCGGAGGCCGGCGCACGGTCGCGTGCGCGCGACTGGATCGGCGGGCTCGATTTCGTCAGCCGCGACGAGTTCGAGGCGGTGAAGGCGATGGCCGCGGCCGCGCGCGACGATGCCGACGCCCTGCGCGCCCGGCTCGATGCGCTGGAG
>CAXTVB010000130.1:1796-8003 GCA_964247555.1 uncultured Sphingomonas sp.
CGCTGGAGGCCAAGGCTGCACCCGCTGGTTAGACATCTGCTTTTGCGCGAATTGGCTCGGCATGGCATGACGTCCGCATGATGCTCGACCGGAACGACCCGACCGATGACGACAGCGCGCCCATCGATATGCTGGAAGCATATTATGCGGCGCACGACTGGGATCATGAGCGCCAGGACGACGAGATCGTCGCGACGGTCAAGGGCAGCTGGGCGGAGTATGAGCTGCGCGCGCTGTGGCGCGAGGACGATAGCGTCCTCCAGTTCCTGGCGTTCCCGGACATCAAGGTACCCGACGAACGCCGCGCGGCGATGTACGAGACGCTGGGGTTGGTCAACGAGCAGCTCTGGGTCGGCCATTTCGAGCTTTGGGCGACCAGCGGCATCCTGCTGTATCGCCATGCCGTCGTCGTCGACGGCGGCGATGAGAGCACCATGTCGCTGACCGCCGCCGAGCTGCTGGTGGAATCCGCGATCGACGAGTGCGAGCGCTTCTACCCGGTGTTCCAGTTCGTCCTGTGGGGTGGCAAGACCCCGAAAGAGGCGATCGCCGCCGCGTTGATCGAGACGCAGGGGGAGGCGTGACGCCACCCGATCGCGCCGTTCCGTTCGATGCGCCGCTCTGGCTGATCGGGTGCGGCAATATGGGCGGCGCGATGCTGCGCCGCTGGATCGAGGCCGGGGCCGATACGGAGCTGGTGATCGTGGTGTCTCGCTCCGGCGCGGCCGTGCCGACCGGCGTACGATCGGTGACCGCGGTACCGATCGATGCCGAACCCGCGACGATCGTGCTGGCGGTGAAGCCCCAGCAACTGGACGTGGTCGCCCCGATACTGGCGCAGGTCGAAACGCCGCTGCTCGTCTCGATCCTCGCCGGCGTCGAGGCGTCCGCGCTCGCCGCCCGGTTCCGCGCGGGCGCGATCGTGCGCGCGATGCCGAACCTGCCCGTCGCGATCGGCAAGGGCGTGACCGCGCTCCATAGCGACAGCTCCTACCCGGCAGTCCGGGCGGCGGCGACCGCATTGGCAACGCCGCTGGGGCTGGTGGAGTGGATCGAAGATGCCGCGCAGTTCGACGCGGTAACCGCGCTCGCGGGATGCGGTCCCGGCTTCACCTTTCGGTTCGTCGATGCGCTGGCGGCGGCGGGCGTAGCACTGGGGCTGGGCGAGGCGCAGGCGCGGCGGCTGGCGGTGGCGACGGTCGAGGGTTCGGGGGCGATAGCGGCGCTGGCGGATGTGCCGCCCGCGGTGCTGGCGGACCGGGTGGCGAGCCCGGGCGGATCGACGCGCGAGGGGCTGAACGTGCTGGATGCGGATGGCGCGCTGGCGGGGTTGTTGACCCGGACGCTGGCGGCATCGGCGCGGCGCAATGCGGAGATGGCGGCGGCGGCGCGGGGGTGAGGGGACGCGCCCGCTCCGATTGAATGGCTGAATTTGGTGGTAGCGGTCCGGCGGCTTTCGGACCGGCGATGGCCAGAGCTGCCCTTCCCGCACGTGACCGGATTTTCCGAAAGCGATGCTGAATCGGGAAGCCGACGGCGAGTACGGGATCAGTGAGAGAAGGCCCAAAAATGTACGCTAAGGCTGAGATCGACCGCGGTCACAATGGTGATGTGCGGCACCGCTCCGCGAGCTGGCGCGTGGCTAGGTTCAAGTCGAGATCGGCGATCAGCAGTCCCGCCTGACCATATGGCTGGTAGCACAACAGAGTGCCGTCCGGCCGGGCGATCGCTGAGGTAGCCGGCGCGCCGTCGCTCGCGCTATTCACCGACGCGAACCAGCAGTTGTTTTCCGCCGCGCGGCATAAAATCGCCTTTTCGTGAAAGCTGTTGTCTGGATGAGCGAAGGTCTCCGGCCGGTAAGAGCCGCGCTCGGCAACGTGCGCGTAAGGATGAAAGACGATCTGCGCACCGCGGCGCGCCGCCCAACGCACCGTTTCCGGGTAACGCCATCCTTCGTGGCAGATGACCACACCAAAGGTGGCCTCGCCCGCGGTGAACACGCGCCGCTCGTTTCCGAAAGCTGGATACTGCGCCTCCTCAGACGGATCGAGCTGCCCTTTGTCCTGCCAGCCTTGGGTCGAGCCGTCTGGATTATAGACCCTCGCGGTGATCTGTAGCCCGTGTTCTGTTGGCCGCTCGGTGCCGAGTATTACAGAAACACCCGCCGACTTCGCTGCGGTACTTACCCTTTCCCATGCGTCTTCGAGGAACGTCAGAGAAGGCGGGGGCAACGTGCTCGCCTGCCAGCGGTAGCCGGGGATGAAGCACTCTGGAAAGCAGATGATCTGCACGCCTTGACGGCCTGCTTCGGCGATTGCCTCAACAGCGAGCTCCACGGACCCCTCCGGCGTGTCCGCAACATGAAGGTTGGCGAGCGCTGTGCGGCAGTTGGTCATGGCCCTGTATAGCGCCCTGCCTTATCGTCGGCCATCAACTAAAGTCCCGCTCGGGTGGGAGAACATCTGGTTTCCCACACCATCGAGATTTGGGAACGCGTCCATCCCGAAACTCGTCGTGCGCATGGAAGGTTGGAAGCCGTCACGCCGACAGGAAAGGTGATAGTAAGCTAAAAGGCGGGTCTTCTCACGCGGCAGCGATAAACAGACGGTGAGTGCGGGGGGGCGCATTATCGCGCAGGCGGCTTAGCACCCACTCCAACGTCGATCGCCCGAAGCGCATAGCGTCCCGGCGGGAGCAGCAGCGCGATGTCCTCGCCCGGACGGATCGCGACCCGGTCCATCGGTACCGACAGGTCCGGCTCCCCCACCGGGCGCGCCTCAATCACGCGCCAGCCGTGCGCCGGGCGCAGCGCCCGCGGAATAGGGACAATCTGGTCGCCCGCCGCCTGGCGCCATTCGGGCCGGCCCTGAGCGAAGCGCGCGCTCGGATGGTCAACAACCAGGTCAAAGCTCCCGGCGGGCTGTCCGGCGGGCAGCACCGCGAGCCGCGTCGTGGCGCCGCCGCCACGGCAGGTCGTTTGCGAGATGGTCAGCGGGTCGATCCCGGTCTTTTGCTTCAATCGTGCCGCCATCCAGCGCGCGCCTTCCGCTTGCGGCACTTCGGCCGCGTGCGAATAGCCGACATGGACGAGCAGGCGGCCGCGCGGGTGCGTTGCGACGAACGCCGCCAGGTTAGTTGCCTGCGCCTCCTCGCGCGTCGCGATCTGCTCAGCCGGGGTTGCGGTAGGGCTGGGGTCGCGTACGTCCTCATAGGCGAGCAGCGTGTAGCCGAGCGCCTTGGCAGCGCGGCCGAACCGCCCATAGCCCGCCTCAGACAGATACTGCCCGTCGTCATCGGCGAAATAGGCGCGTTCGGGATGGACGCGGAACGACGGCAAATAACGCGCCGGCACGTCCGCCGGCGGGTTTGACAGCGTTTCGAGCGCAAGCACGTCGTAGCCGACCGGTCGCAGCGCGCGCGCCACCTGCGCGCTAAAGCCGCGATGTTCCGAGCGTTCATGACTTTCGTTGATGATGACAATTCGCGTCAGGCGCGCGCGGCGTGTGATCTCTGCAAGCGCAGGCGTTGCCGACGCGAGCGGCGCGCAGTGGGTCGGCGTGTAACTAGGGCTCGATGCCGCGATCAGGTCCTCGCGTCCAAATAGGCTGAGCGTCTGCAAATCGCTGTCGGGGCCGACTGGATGATCGGGATCGATCTCCGCGAGACTTTCGACCTTGCCCACAAGCATCGCCGGAAGCCGCGCCACAGGCGTGACCGCGACAGGTTCGACCAAAAACACGTGCTTTTCGGCTGACGGGCGGCCGGTCGCCGACGCGGCGAGGGTCAGCAGGAACAGCGCGATCGAGCGCGCGGCTGGACGGGGAGGCAATGCGAGGCGCTGGATATCGATCACGTAACCATCATGCGCAACTCGACTACGTTTGGAAACGGCGATCGATACGATCGACATTGCTGGCAAAGGAACGGCGATCGGGAACGCCAGAGCGTCCTCGAAAGGGAACGTGGAGCGAGAAAGCCACGCTGCTGATCGAGCTGCCCGCCGCGAACGACCTTCGCTTTCCCAAAATCAGTTCCCGATTGGCTTTTCCCGAAATGGCCAATCGGACATGGAGAAACGGGAATTTAATACGCGGTTTGAATGGCCGGTTTTCTCGGGGGTCGCGTGCTGCTTACTTAGACGGCGTGGATTAGGCGAAACCCGACATTCCGCAGTCCTACAGCCTTCCGGTCATGCCAAGTTGCGGCCATGCCAACGAGCCACGTCATTCTATCGATAAACGCGAAGCCGGTGGCCGTAATCCATTGTTTTCGCACGAAGTGGAAAGTGCAATGGCACACCTCCACTTCCTCCACTTCCGCGGCCCGTGAAGCAGGCCGAACGCGCCGGGCTAGGCGATTCGAAACCGCGACGTCACCCCTCGCTCAACTCCCGCAACCGCCGCCGCTCCTCGTCGGGGATCAACCCCTCGAGTACCGCCCAGAACCCGCTCACCGCACTTTGGCCCGCGCTCGCATAGGCCGCCGACAGCCGCTCCCGCAACGCGTCGAACAGCGAGGCCTCCAGCGCGGTGCCTTCCGCGGTCAGGCTCAACAGGCGTTGGCGGCGGTCGCGTTCGCCGGGGCGGGTTTCGACCAGGCCGCGGTCGGCGAGTTCGTTCAGGACGCGGCCGAGCGACTGCTTGGTGATCGCGAGGAGGGCGAGCAGGTCGCTGACCGTCATGCCGGGCTTGCGCGCGATGAAATACAGTGCGCGGTGGTGGGCGCGGCCGAGGCCCTGTGCCGCCAGTCCGCGGTCGATCGCGCGCGTCAGATGGCCGTTGCCGAAATACAGGAGTTCCATGCCTCGCCGAAGTTCCGGTTCGCGCAGGAACAGGGGCGAGGCGGTCGGGGATGCGACAGCCATGACGGTGGGTCTAGGGGGCAGGTTCGCAAATCGCAATCGCCAGACGACCGGCATCGCCCGCGATTTGTGGACCTGCCCTCGCTCTTCCGCCATAGGCGTCGACACTGGCCCAAGACTTCCGAGAAACCGTCCGCGATGTCCACCGATCCGACCGCCCGCTTCCGCCAAGATCCGCACCCCACCCCCGTCGCCGCGGCGGACCGGGCGGAGCGGTTGATCGATCCGGGGTTCGGGCGCGTCTTCACCGACCACATGGCGGTGGTCGATTTCACCGACGAAGCGGGTTGGCACGACGCGCGGATCGTCGCGCGCGCGCCGCTGACCATGGATCCGGCTTCGTCGGTGCTGCACTACGCGCAGGAGATCTTCGAGGGGCTGAAGGCGTATCGGCTGGCGGACGGCGGCACCGCTCTGTTCCGGCCGCTCGCCAACGCGACGCGGTTCCGCAATTCGGCGCGACGCCTGGCGATGGCGGAGCTGCCCGAGGCGCTGTTCGTCGAATCGCTGGAGCATCTCGTGCGTGCCGACGCCGGCTGGATCCCGGAAAGCGACGGCGGTGCGCTGTACCTGCGGCCATTCATGATCGCGAGCGAGGTGTTCCTCGGCGTCAAACCCTCCGCACGCTATACCTACATGGTCATCGCCTCCTCGGTGGGCGCCTATTGGAAGGGCAGCGCGCGTGCGATCTCGATCTGGGCCAGCCGCGAACATACCCGCGCCGCGCCCGGCGGCACCGGTGCCGCGAAGTGCGGCGGCAATTACGCCGCCAGCCTGCTCGCCCAGTCGGAGGCGATCCGCCAGGGCTGCGACCAGGTCGTGTTCCTGGATGCGACGGAACGGCGCTGGGTGGAGGAACTTGGGGGGATGAACGTGTTCTTCGTCTTCGCCGACGGCACGATCCGCACGCCGCCGCTGACGGGCACGATCCTGCCGGGGATCACCCGCGACTCGCTGTTGACGCTGGCGCAGGCGCAGGGGTTGCAGGTCGAGGAGGCGCCCTATGCGATCGATCAGTGGCGCACGGATGCCGGGAGCGGCGCGCTGACCGAGGCCTTCGCGTGCGGCACGGCGGCGGTCGTCACGGCGATCGGCCGGGTGGCGGACGGCGACCGCGGCTTCGCGATCGGTGGCGGGGGCATCGGCCAGGTGACGCAGCGGCTGCAAGACGCACTGGTCTCGATCCAGCGCGGCACCGTGCCCGACGAGCAAGGCTGGTTACACCGGATCGATTGAATGGTTCGCGGGGGCTTCACGCCCGCAACCGCGCGGCTATAAGGCCGCGCTCTGCTGGGGCGTCGCCAAGTGGTAAGGCAGCGGCTTTTGGTGCCGCCATTCGCAGGTTC
>CAXTVB010000131.1:0-7994 GCA_964247555.1 uncultured Sphingomonas sp.
GATAGCCTCGCCACGTCGTTTTCGGCGACGGTTCGATATCGCCGTACAGATCGGCTGCCATCGGTACGGGCAGCGGGCGGGTTGCGGTAGCCAACGGTCCTCCTATTCTCATCACGGGACTAGCTGAACCCCACACGATATGACAACGCTATCAGAAAACAACCGGGAGGCATATTTGATGGCGGCGAGCGGCGGGCGGGCGCGGTGGATCATCGTGGCGATGGTGTTCGTCGCGGTGATGCTAAATTATGTCGACCGGCAGATCCTGGCGCTGCTCAAACCCACGCTGGAGGCGCAGTTCGGCTGGTCGAATGCGGATTATGGACACATGGCCTCCGCGTTCCAGATCGCGACCGCAATGGCGTTTCTCGGCACCGGATGGTTCATCGACCGGATCGGCCTGCGGTTCGGCTTCGCGCTCGGCGTGTCGGTATGGAGTCTCGCCGGGATGGCCCACGCGTTCGCGACCAGCGTCGCAGGCTTCATGACCGCGCGCGTCGTGCTGGGCGTCGGCGAGTCTGTCGGGACCCCCGCCGGGGTCAAGGCGGCGGCGACCTATTTCAATGCGCGCGACCGTCAGATCGCGCTCGGCATCGGCAACACAGCGCCTAATGTCGGTGCGATCGTCACGCCGCTGGTCATCCCCGCGCTGGCACTTGCCTATGGCTGGCAATCGGCGTTCCTGTTGGCGGGTGGCCTCGGCGTCGTATGGGTCGCAGTCTGGTTCGCTATTCGCGTGAAGCCCGTCGCGCTCGATGCGGTCGCGCCGCTGCACGTCCCATGGCTGCAGATCGCGCGCGATCGACGGACGGTGACGATCGCGATCGCGAAGATCCTGTCGGACCAGGTGTGGTTCTTCATGCTGCTATGGCTGCCCGATCTGTTCCACCGGCTTTTCGAGATGCCACAGGGGACGCTCGGGCTGCCTGTGGCGCTGGTCTATGTCTTCGCCGCGTGCGGGGCGCTCACCGGCGGCTATATCCCGTCGCGGCTGATGGCGGGAGGCTGGAGCGTGAACCGCGCGCGCAAGATCACGATGCTGCTCTACGCGCTGCTGATCCTGCCGATCCCGGCGGTAATGTATCTGACCAGCCCGTGGGCGGCGGCGCTGCTGCTGGGGCTCGGACTCTTCGCGCACCAGGGTTTCTCGACCAACGTGTTCGGGCTGACGACCGATATCGTGCCGGCGCGTTCGGTCGGCTCGACGATCGGGATCGCGGCCTTTTGCGGCAATCTGTGTTCGATCGGTATGATCGAGTTCTCGGCGTATTCGCTGGGGCATGGCTGGGGCTATGCGCCGATGCTGGCGATCTGCGCATCGAGTTACCTGATCGCGCTGGGCTTCATCCAGTTGCTGCTCCCGGTGCTGGTGCCGGTGGAAAGCGATGGGTCCGAGGTGATGGTAGGAGCCCACTGACGTCCCTGCTCCCACCGGGAGAGGGGCCAGCCGCGAAGCGATGCGGGGGGTGAGGGCAAGGGCGATCCATCGGCGATCGAGTCCTCACCTCTTCCGCTCCCTCTCTTGATGGGAGAGGGATTTAGAAGGTCACCCGCCCGGTCACCCCGTAATAGCGGTCCGCATCGCGCGGAATCTGGTAGCGGTATGACCCCGCGGGCCCGCCATTGGTGATCGCCGCGGCGAAGCTCTGGTCGAACAGGTTGCGCACTTGCCCGGTGATGCGCCAGCGATCCGTGGCGCTGACGATCCCGCCCGACAGGTTCACCAGGCCGTAGCTGTGGATCGTCCCGAACTGCCGCTGCACCGGATCGGCCGCGAACAGCGCGAGTTCGGAACTCTGGTACGACCCCTGCACGCCGCCGAAGACGTCGATCGCGCCGCCGGTGCGATAGCGATAATCGCCGCTCAGATTGCCCTTCCATTTCGGCGCGAAGCCAAGCGGCGTGCCCGACGGGACGATGGCGGTCGCTGCGGCGCCCGGGGGCAGCATGAACCGATCGACATGCGCATCGGTATACGCGATGCCGCCGTTGAAGCTGAGGTCGTGGACCGGGTTCCAGATCACGTCCGCCTCCCCGCCGCGGGTCGAGACCTCGCCCGCATTGGTGAAGCGGGTGACGACGACGCCCGCCACGATGTCCGGATTGTTCGCCTGGAAATTATGGTATTTCGCGTAGAAGCCGTCGATGTTCAGCACGACCTTGCCGTCGAACAGCGTGTTCTTCAGCCCCGCCTCGTAGGAATTGGACGTCTCGGGCGCGATCACGTTCGTGCCCGTCGCGGTCAAGTTGTAGAAGACGTTGAACGCAGGCCCCTTATAGCCGCGCGTATAGCTGGCATAGACGGTCGACCCGCGCGTCAGGTCGAACTGCACCGCGCCCTTGCCCGACAGGTTCTCGTCGGTCGCCTTGCCCGTGAACACGCTCGTCGGCTGGCCCGTGCCCGTGGGCGTGACGGGGAAGCTGGGGCTGATCCCGGGGCCCGCCAGCGTGGTATTGCGCGAATGGAAGACGTTCAGCTGGTCGAACGTGTAGCGCAGCCCGCCGATCAGCCGGAAGCGCGGCGTGACGTTCACCGTGCCCTGGCCGAAGAACGCCAGGTTCTTGAACACCGATCCGAAGTCCGCGACGCCGGTCGGACGCGTCACCGGCGTCGCCAGCGGACTGGTGCACGGGGTTAGCGCCGTCGGCGCAGGCGTCACCGCGGACGTGCACGCGATGTCGTCGCGCTCGAACACGCGCTCGCTATAGGCCCGCGAATAATAGGCGCCGATCACGTAATCTAGGAACTGGTGCCCGGGCGACGTCAGCCGCAGTTCCTGGCTGAACGTCGTCCCCACCTGCGGCCCGAAATCATGGAGCTGGTTGAAGCCGATATACGCCTGGGGCAGGAAATCACCGTCGCGGATCTCGGTGTTCTTGTAATCGCGGTACGCGGTGATCGAGGTCACCGTCTGCGTCCCCAGCGTCGCATCGAGCTGCCCGGAGAACCCGTAGCCCGTTTCCAGCGTGCTGGTAACGAGGTCCTGGCTCAGCGCGCGCGTCCTGTCGCCCATCGGCGTCGGCAGCACTGTGAAGACCGCGTTCGTCGTCGGCGCGCCGGTCCCGGTCAGCGCGCCGGTGCCGATGACTTCGCCGCAGCAATCGTCATGGTCGCGGTGATAGTCGGCGCTCAGCGTGATCGTGACATTGCTGGACGGCGTCGCGACCAGTTGCGCGCGGCCGCCATAATGTTCGAAGCCGTTCACATGGTCGTTGTTGTGCGCGGTGTTGACGATGTTGCCGTCGTAATTTTCGTAGAACCCGGTGAACCGCGTCAGGATATTGGGGGTGATCGGCAGGTTCAGCACCGCGCGGGCGCGGTAGTCCGCGCGGCTGAAATAGCCGGCCTCGACATAGCCACCCAGGTCCTTCGTCGGCTGCTTGGTGATGATGTTGATGACGCCGGCGGACGCATTCTTGCCGAACAGCGTCCCCTGCGGCCCGCGCAGCACCTCCATGCGGTCGATATCGACCAGGTCGCTGAACGCCTCGCCCGGGCGGCTGTAGACTACGCCGTCGACGACGGTGGAGACCGATGGCTCTCCCGCGATCGAGAAGGTCGCGGTGCCGACCCCGCGCAGGAAGATCGACTGGTTGAGCGTGGTGCCCGATTTCAGGAAGTTGAGCGACGGCACGAGATATTGCGCGCCCTCGATGCTGGTCTTGCCCTGCGCCGCGATCGCGTCACCGCCGACGACCGAGACCGCGAGCGGCACCTCCTGCAAGCGTTCGGAGCGCTTCTGCGCGGTCACGATGATGTCGCCGGGCGTCGCCGCATCGGTATCGGTCGGCTGCGCGGTCTGTGCATTCGCCTGCCCGTCGACCGATGGCGCCGCGACGCCCGCGGTGCCCGCATTCTGCGCCAGCGCGGGCGTCGTCAGCAGCGCGGCCAGGCCGGCGCTCGCCAATAGGAACTGCTTGGTCATGTCTTCCCTCTCCTGAACCCGTTGTCGGGCGTCTAGTCGTTGGTCCCGCATTGTCGTCCGCGGTTCTTGTTGATGCCGGCATAGTCCGGCTTGTTCGTCAGATCAGTTCGGCCATTTCCACCACGCGGTGCTCGCGCGCGCTGATTTCCGCGGCGGTCCCGATCGCGACCGCCATCAGCCCGTCGCGCGCGGTGACCTCGACCGGCCCTGCGCCGCGGACCGCGGCGTTGAACCGTTGATGCTCGTAGAAGGTCGAACCGTGGTGGCTGCCGGCGTTGAGCGCGGTCTCATCGACCGGGACGACACGACGCCTTACTGCCTTGGGCGCGCGGAAACCCACGCGGGGCGAATAGACGATCGCGCCTTCGGGGATCAGCACTTCAAGCCGAGCCTTGTCGCCTACCGCGGCGATCTCCTCCTGGTTCTCCGCCCCGTCCGCGAACATCGAGAGGTCCAGCATCGCGCGGACGCCGTTCGCGAAGTCCACAGTCGTGTAGCTGTTGTCCATGATGTCGGGGCGTTCGCCGCCATAGGCTTCGTCGAGATGGTTCACATCCATCGCGCCAGAGCAATAGACGCGGATCGCCTCGGACTTAGTGATGAGCCGCATCAGATCGAAGAAGTGGCAGCACTTCTCGACCATCGTACCGCCGGTGTTGCGGGCGAACCGGTTCCAGTCGCCGACCTTGTCCAGGAACGGAAAGCGGTGCTCACGGATCGACAGCATCTGCAATCGGCCGATCCGCCCGTCATGCACTTGCGCGATGAAGTCGGCGGCGGGGGGCATGTAGCGATATTCCATTGCGGTCCAGAACGGTGCGCTCGACCGCTCAGCCTGTTCGACGACCCAGCGCGCGTCGGGGATCGTCGTCGCCAGCGGCTTTTCGCATAGGATGGCAAGCCCGGCGTCGAACAGCGGCGTCAGCACGGCGCGGTGAGTGTGGTTCGGGCTTGCGACGATCACCGCATCGACCAGCCCGCTTTTCGCCAATGCCGCCGCGTCTTCGAATACGGTCGCCGCGTCCGCCTTGTCGCCCAGTGCGGCCTTCGCCAAGCCAATCGAGGTAGCGACCGGATCGGACAGCGCAGTGACGACCGCGCCGGGTGTGATCGCTAGGTTATTGAGGTGTTCGACCCCCATCATCCCGGTGCCGATCAGCCCATAACGCACTTGCTCTCCCAAGCGACCCGTCCTTATATGACAACGATGTCTGAAATCACCCTATCACCCAAATCAAGGCCGCTCGGCAAGAGCGGAATCATGGTCGCACCAATTGCCTGGGGCATGTGGCGCTTTGGCAAGGTCGATGCGAAGGGCGGCCAGGCGCTCGTCGAGTCTGCGCTGGGGGCAGGGGTCACGCTGTTCGATACCGCCGATATCTACGGGTTCGACGGATCGGGCGGGTTCGGTGATGCCGAGACGCTGCTGGGCGAGGTGTTCGCCGCCGCTCCCGGCTTGCGCGAGAAGCTCGTGTTGGCGACCAAGGGCGGGATCACGCCGCCGGTGCCGTATGACTCGAGCCGCGACTATTTGATGGCCGCACTGGAGAACTCGCTTCGCCGGCTACGCGTCGATCACGTCGACCTTTATCAGATCCATCGACCCGACATCCTCACGCATCCGCAAGAGGTGGCGCGGACGCTCGACGACATGGTATCGTCGGGTAAGGTCCGCAGCGTCGGCGTGTCTAACTACACGGTCGCCATGACGCGGACGCTCGCCGGCTTCCTGTCGGTGCCGCTGGCGACGACGCAACCTGAATTCTCTCCGCTATTCCTTGAACCAATGATCAACGGGTTGTTCGATCAGGCAATGAAGCATGATGTCGCGGTGCTGGCCTGGTCGCCGCTCGGCGGCGGGCGGATCGCGGAGCCCGGCACCGCGCAGGAACGCGCGGTTGCAGTTGCGCTCGACGTCAAGGCGCTGGCAGCGGGCGTCGACCGTTCGACCGCGGCCTATGCCTGGATCATGGCGCATCCGGCGAAGGTCATCCCGATCGTTGGTACGCAGAATGCGGACCGGATCGCGCGGATCGCGGACGTCTACAAGGTCCGGTGGACGAAAGCGGAATGGTATGAGGTCCTGGTGGCCGCGCGCGGGGAGAAGCTGCCATGACCGCCGGACGAACCGGTAGCCCGTGCGAGATCAGCTGGTTCTCCGCGCTGTGCGACGATGATTACGAGTTCCTGGGCGTGCCCGATGCCAAGCTGAAGTCGAGCTGGGAGCACTGCCGCGACATCGTGTTGCAGGCGGAGACCGGCGGGTTCGACAATATCCTGCTGCCCTCGGGTTATGCGCTGGGAATCGACACCACTGCGTTTGCCGCGGCGATCGCACCCATGCTCCGGCGAATGGCGCTGCTGATGGCGGTGCGCGTCGGCGAGACCTGGCCTCCGCAGCTCGCGCGGCAGATCGCGACGATCGATCGGCTGCTGGGGGGACGGTTGACGGTCAATATCATCTCCTCCGACATGCCCGGCGAGACGCTGGCCTCCGCGCCCCGCTATGCGCGCACCGTCGAGGCGATGCATATCCTCAAGACGCTGCTGAGCGGCGAAGCGCTGGATCACGACGGTAACTTCTGGAAACTGAAGATTGATCCGCCGCGGGTTGGCATGGTGTCGGGCAAAGCCCCGCTGTTGTATTTCGGCGGTCTCTCGCCTGATGCGCGCGAAGCCGCGGCGAAGGGCTGCGATGTGTTCTTGATGTGGCCCGACACGAAGGACAAGGTTGCCGCGATTATCGCCGACATGAACGAGCGAGCGGCGAAGCACGGTCGTACGCTGCGCTTTGGCTACCGCGCGCATGTGATTGTCCGCGACACGGAAGCCGAGGCGCGTACCTATGCCGACCGGCTGTTGTCGAGACTGGACGATGCCCAGGGTGCCGCTATCCGTGCGAAGTCGCTTGATTCGACGTCCACTGGCGTCGCGGCACAAGCTGCCTTGCGCGAAAGCGCTGCGGACGATGGCTATGCCGAGGATAACCTTTGGACTGGGGTAGGGCGTGCGCGATCGGGCTGCGGCGCGGCGATCGTCGGCGATCCCGACCAGGTTTGCGCCAAGCTGCAGATGTACCGTGACATGGGCATCGATGCGTTCATTTTGTCGGGCTATCCCCATGCCGCGGAAGCCGATCTGTTCGCGCGCCACGTGCTACCGCATATCGATCACGCGCCGCTTGAACGATGATATGATGGCCGACGTCGGTACCCGCGCCGCTTATCGTCCGGATTAATCTGGTATCGTAGGCGGTTCTTTCAAACCTTGATGCACCGCTTTTCGCCACTTAAAAGAGCGCATCGAAAGGCTCAACGGGCAACGAATTGCCGCTGATCTAATTTCTACTTGTTGCGCGTACAGGTGTGATCGATACCTTTGTGCGGTCCGAGCGAACCGAACTTTGGTCAGGTTAACAGGACCCATTGACCTTTCCAGGCTATCTATGGGGAGGCCATAACGACCTCCCCACCGATATCAGCCTTCGGCTCCAAGCGTCTTCTTAGCCGCATCGATCGCAGCCTTACCGGTCTTACGAACCGTTTTAGCGGCTGCCTCGCCGGCCTTCTCAATCTTCGTGCCAGCCTTACGACCAAGACCGATGGACTTCGCCATTGCGCGACGCGCTTCCGAATAAGTTGTAGCAACCATCGGGTAATCGGCCTTTAGATTGTATCGTTCGCGATATTCTTCAGGTGTCATGCCATTCGTGGATAGGTGACGGCGGAGGGTCTTGTACTTCTTGCCGTCGATCATCGAAATAATGTGATCTGGCGACGCGAGCGATTTCCGCACCGACGTGGCGGGCTCATACGTTGTAGGCTCAGTTTGCTCGCCGGTGGTCGCACTTCCTGCTGACAGCTTTGTAACAGCCGCATGCATCGATAGCAGAAATGCTGGCACGTCATCAGCAGACGTACGGGTGTTGGGGTTCGAGAGCCATGCAGCCGTCAGTTCCGCTGCGAGCTCGACGTTCGTCATTGTATCGGGTGTATCGGTCATGTCGTTCCTTCAAATGTCGGCAGCAGCGTTGCTCAAGCTTGGACGCCGCCTAGAGCAGTGTATATC
>CAXTVB010000132.1:0-7912 GCA_964247555.1 uncultured Sphingomonas sp.
CTCGCTATACCGCAGTCCCGCCGCCTCCGCCGCCGCGCGGATCGCCGCGCCCGTCGGCTGGCCGGGATCCTCGTCGTCGGGGCGATTGTTGACGATCGCGACATAGCCCGCGGCCTTGATGGCGGCGATGTCGTCGGCGGCGATCTGCGGAGCGACGGCGATGCGGTCGTTGAGCGGGCGAAGGTCGATCATGCCATCGGCCTTAGGGGATCGGGATGCGATCGTCAGTGGGGAATATGCGGTGATTGCTCCCCCGTCACCCCGGACTTGGTCCGGGGTCCATCGTGCCACTAAGCCATAACGGTGGAAATGCGCGGCACGATGGATGCCGGCACAAGCCCGGCATGACGGATAGGACTTTCACCCAGCCTCGTGGATCACCGCCAAAAACGCATCGCCATACGCATCCAGTTTCCGCGCCCCGATCCCCGACAGCACTGCCAGTGCCGCGCGGCTACCCGGCCGCTGCGCCGCCATGTCGCGCAGGACCGAATCGTGGAAGATCACATAGGGCGGCACCCCCGCCTCCTTCGCCAGATCGCGGCGGCAGGTGCGCAACGCCTCGAACAGCGGATCGTCCACGGGATTATCAGGACTCGCGCCCCGCCGCCGGGCGGCGCGCTTGGGCGGCACGATCACGCGCACCTCGTCCTCGCCCTTCAGGATCGCGCGCGCGGCGGGGCCGAACTCCAACCCGCCATGTTCGTTGGTCCGAAGCGCGTCGCGCAACAACAGCGCACGCGACACCGGCTTGATCAGCGCCGCCTCCTCGCCCGCCGCGATCCCGAATACGCCCAATGCCTCGTGCCCGTTCATCAGGCTGCGCTCGGTCGACTGGCCGGTCAGGACCTGCTCGATATAGCCCGCACCGAAGCTCTGCCCCGTGCGAAACACCGCGGAGAGGAATTTCCTCGCCACCTCCGTGACGTCGATCGCGCCCGACGGCGTCAGGCAATTGTCGCAATTCCCGCAATCCTGGCCGAGCGTCTCGCCGAAATGCTGAAGCAGGATGCGGCGGCGGCACCCGGCGGTCTCGACCAGCGCACCCAGCGCGGCCAGACGCGTCCGTTCCCCCGCCTGGCGTTCGGGTTCGACCTCGCCGATCCGCTGGCGTGCGCGCGCGAAATCCTCCGCGCCCCAGAACAGATGCGCGACCGCAGGATCGCCGTCGCGGCCCGCGCGGCCGGTCTCCTGATAATAGGCCTCGATCGATTTCGGCAGCCCGGCATGGACGACGAAGCGCACGTCCGGCTTGTCGATCCCCATCCCGAACGCGACGGTGGCGCAGATCACCATGTCTTCGGACGCCACGAACGCCGCTTGGTTGCGCGCACGGATCGCGGGGTCGAGCCCGGCATGATAGGCGCGCGTCGGCCGGCCCGTCTTCGCAAGCGCATCCGCCAGTCTCTCGGTCGCGGCGCGGGTCTGCGCGTATACGATGCCGGGGCCGGGGGTGGCGGCGATCACGTCGGTGATCTGCCGCGTCACCTGGTCGCGGGGTTGGATCGTATAGCGGATATTGGGCCGGTCGAACCCTGACACGATCATGCCCTCGGCCGGGATGCCCAGCTGCTGGATGATGTCGGCGCGGGTATGCCCGTCCGCGGTCGCCGTCAGCGCGAGGCGGGGGACGTCGGGGAACGCCTCCATGAGCGGACGCAGCAGCCGGTAATCGGGGCGGAAATCGTGCCCCCATTCGCTGACGCAGTGCGCCTCGTCGATCGCGAAGAGGCAGAGCGGGGCTTCCGACAACAGTTCGCGGAACGACGCGTTCGAGGCGCGTTCGGGCGCGACGTACAGCAGGTCGAGCTCGCCGCCCCGAAACCGCGCGATCGTCTCCGCGCGATTCTCGTCGACCGACGTCAACGTCGCGGCGCGGATACCGACCGCGGTGGCGGCGCGCAGCTGGTCGTGCATCAGCGCGATCAGCGGGCTGACGACGACGCAGCACCCCTCCATCATCGTCGCGGGCAATTGATAGCACAAAGATTTTCCCGCGCCCGTCGGCATCACCGCCAGCGTCCGCTCGCCCGCCAGCACGCGGTGGACGACGTCCGCCTGGACGCCGCGAAACGCAGGAAAGCCGAAGATGCGGTGGAGGTCGGGCAGCGGATCGGGGATCATCGGATCCGACCTAGGGGTAGCGTTGTGGGAGGTCGAGTGTGGAATCGTCCTAACGGTGACGATCGGGAGGAGGGAACGGCCGATGGCGACGAAATGGAAGATACTGTCATGGGCCGGTGCGGCGCTGGTGGTGATCGGGGGAACCCCCCTGGCCGGCCAATCGGACAAACGCGCGGAACGGTTCCTCGCCAAGATCGGCAAGCCCTCCGTCGAGCATGAGGGTGAAAGGGTCGTGAGCGGGGACGCGCTGGTAACGGTGACCGTGAAATGGCAGGCCGCTGCGGCTCAGAATCGAACCGGGCGTGCCGGGCCTGGCGCTGGTCGCGCCAACCCTGAAGGAGGAACTGGGGCTGAAGAAGCCTGGCTTGTTCGGCTTGGGTGTCTGCTACGGCATCGGCCACCAGTCCGCGTGCGGCGGGACCCATGTGGTCCAGTTCGGCTGGATGGGAGAGAAGGCGGGGAAACGCCGGATCGGTCAGATGTCGCGTGCTTACCAACCTCCCGCCGACGGCACGATCGGTCCGGCAGGGCTGTCCGAATCGGTCGTCCGCTTCGCACTGCATGCTGCCCACGACGGCGAACGGACGGTGACGTTACCGATGCACGGTGGCGACGGGCTGTTCGGTAGCTGGTTCCCGATCGACGGCATGGCGAGGATCGGCGGCGTACCTATGTATATCCGGTTCGATCCTTACCACCCGCGCAGCCTCGCCAACGCCAGCGCGGCGATCGCGTTGGCTGCCAGCCACAATGGCGTGATGACCGGCGAGAGCGGACAGCAGGAAATCGCGTTCGGGATCGAGCGGCCTTATCGCGTGATGAAGCTGGGGCGGCCGCTGATGGTTGGTGGCCTCTCGCTCGCCAGCTTGGGCGTACGCGTCACCGACGGCAACATCATCGGCCGCATCGCCGAAGAAGGGGCGGTGCCCGAAAAAGTCGATCCTAACGAGATTGTCGTCACCGCGAAGAAGGGCAAGCCTCCCATCAACCTTTTGACTCTCGGCGCAGACGCGCTCGCACGCTGTTCGTCGATCGTGTTCGACAAGCCGGCGCGGCAGGTTCGGCTGACCTGCGCCTGACGCGCTATCGCCGCTTCACCGCCTGAATCGCGCCGTCGAGCGCGGAGAGGAAGCGCGAGCGGTCCTTTGGGCCGAAGGGGGCGGGGCCGCTGATGATGTCGCCGCCGGCGCGCAGGTCCGCCATGATCGCGCGCGTCGCGATCGCGCTGCCGATCGAGGCGGTGGTGAAGGGCTTGCCGGTCGAGGACAGCACGGTCGCGCCGGCTTTCAGACAGCGATCGGCGAGGAGGATGTCGGCGGTGACGACGATGCTAGCCGGGGTCGCGGCGTCCGCGATCCAGTCGTCGGCGGCGTCGAAGCCGTCGCCGACGACCACGCGCTCGATCAGCGGGTGGTCGGGGATGCGGATCCGCTGGTTGGCGACGATCGCGACGGGGACCGCGTAGCGCCAGGCGACCTTGTAGATTTCGTCCTTCACCGGGCAGGCGTCGGCGTCGACGAGGATGCGGGGGGATGGTGTCATGGCGATCGTCCCTATCCTCTCACATCATCCGTTCTCCCGCGAACGCGGGAGCCCAGGGTTACAAATGATATCGCTTGAGGCCCTGGGCCCCCGCTTTCGCGGGGGAACGGTGGATGGTGTCACCTAGCGCGATTGCCCCGGACGCCCGCGATGGGGCTTCGCCTGGTGGCGCGGAGCCGACCCCGCACCCCCGGTCGGGCGCACCGACATCGTGCGGCGCGGTTCGCGCTGCGGGGCGGCGGCGGCACCGGGGCCGCCCTCGGCTGGCACGATCGCGATGCCGCTTTCGTCCTCGGCATCGGGCTTGGCGGTGCGCAGGATCGACGCGGCGAAGCGGCCGGCGACGGTACGCGGGACCTCGATCATCGTCTCGTTCTGCGCGATGCGGATCGCGCCGATCTCCGCCTTGGTCACATGTCCCCGCCTACAGATCAGCGGCAGCAGCCAGCGCGGATCGGCGTTCTGGCGGCGGCCGACGTCCATCCGGAACCAGACCGTGTCGTCGAACCCGGCGCGCGGGCCGGCATTGGTCTGCGCGTCGCGCTCGCGCGGTGCCGACGCGTCGATCAGCTCCTCCGCCGACGGCAAGGCGGCGCGGTGAAGGTGCACCAGCGCGGCGGCGATGTCCTCGGGCGACTTCTCCGCCATCAGCCGTTCGGCGAGCGTGCGGTCCTCGTCGTCGATCTCGACGGGGGCGAGCAAGGCGGTGACGAGGCGTTCGCGGTCGTTCGCGCGGATGTCGTCCGCGGTCGGGGCGTTGATCCATTCGGCGGCGATCCGCGCACCGCGCAGCATGCCCTCGACCCGGCGGCGGCGCGGATAGGGCACGACCAGCACCGCGGTGCCCTTGCGACCCGCGCGGCCGGTGCGGCCCGAGCGGTGCTGCAACGTCTCGGCATCGCGGGGCAGCTCGACATGGACGACCAGCGACAAGGTCGGCAGATCGATCCCGCGCGCGGCGACGTCGGTCGCGACGCAGACGCGGGCACGCCGATCGCGCAGCGCCTGCAAGGCGGCGTTGCGCTCGTTCTGGCTATGCTCACCCGACAAGGCGACCGCGGCGAACCCGCGTTCGACGAGACTCGCGTGCAGATGCCGGACATTGTCGCGCGTCGCGCAGAACAGCATCGCGGTCTCCGCCTCGTGGAAACGCAGCAGGTTGATCACCGAATGCTCGATGTCGGACGGCGAGACGGTGATGCACTGATAGCTGATGTCGCCATGACCGCGGTCCTCGCCCACCGTCGAGATGCGCACCGCATCGCGCTGGTAGCGCTTGGCGAGCGCGACGATCGGGCGCGGCATCGTGGCGGAGAACAGCAAGGTGCGGCGACCGTCGGGCGTGCCGTCGAGGATCTGCTCCAGATCCTCGCGGAAGCCCATGTCGAGCATCTCGTCCGCCTCGTCGAGCACCACCGCACGTAGGCCCGACAGGTCGAGCGCGCCGCGTTCGAGGTGATCGCGCAGGCGGCCGGGCGTGCCGACGACGATATGCGCGCCGTGCGCCAGGCTGCGGCGCTCCTTCGACGCGTCCATCCCGCCGACGCAGGTGGAGATGCGCGCGCCCGCCTTGGCATAGAGCCAGGCCAGTTCGCGGCTGACCTGCAGCGCCAGCTCGCGCGTCGGTGCGACGACGAGCGCGAGCGGCAGGCGAGCGGGCGGCAACTGGCCGTCGGTCATGAGTTCGTTGGCGAAGGCGAGGCCGAACGCGACGGTCTTGCCCGAGCCGGTCTGCGCGGAGACGATCAGGTCGCGGCCGACCGCTTCCGTTTCGATGACCTGCGCCTGGACGGGGGTGAGCGCGTCGTATCCACGCGCGGCAAGCGCTTCCGACAGAAGCGGGGGGATGGTTTCAAATGACATAGATCGTCCAAGATGGGGGGTGCCGCCACCACGGCAAGGCACACCGTTGCGTCAGAGCGCTTGGCCTGCGGCCCATCCGCTCGCCCACGCCCATTGGAAGTTATAGCCGCCGAGCCAACCCGTGACATCGACCGCTTCGCCGACCGCATACAGGTTTTGGACGCGTTTGGCTTGCATTGTTTGCTGCGACAGCTCCGCGGTCGAGATTCCGCCCGCGGTGACCTCCGCCTTCGCATAGCCTTCGCTGCCGTTCGGGGTGAAGGACCATGACGCCAATCGCCGTTCCGCCTCGGCGAGCGCGCGGTCGGTGGCGGTGCCGAGCTCGCCCGGAATGGCGAGCCGCTCGGCCAGCGTCTCGGCGAGGCGGTCGGAGAGATGCGCGCCCAGCACGCGGCGCAGGGCCGTGCGCGGTCGGGCGCGCTTCTCGGCGGCGAGCCAGCCGGGGGCGGCGCCGGGGAGGAAATCGATCGCGACTTGTTCGCCGCGCCGCCAATAGGACGACACCTGCAGGATCGCCGGCCCCGACAGGCCGCGGTGGGTGAACAGCGCCGCCTCCCGGAACGCCGCCTTGCCGCAGCGCGCGACGACGTCCGCGGAGACGCCCGAGAGCGACCGGAACAGCGTCTCCTCGCCGCCCAGCGTCAGCGGCACGAGCGCGGGGCGCGGTTCGACGATCTTCAGCCCGAACTGGCGGGCGAGGTCGTAGGCGAACTCCGTCGCGCCCATTTTCGGGATCGACGGGCCGCCGGTCGCGATCACCAAGGCGGGTGCGGTGACGGTGCGGTCGCCGATCTGCACGGCGAACCGCGCATCGGCATGGCTGACGCCGCGCACCGGCTGGCCGAGCGCGAGGTCGACCTTCCCCTTCGCGCATTCGTCCAGCAGCATCGCGACCACCTGCCGCGCGGAACCGTCGCAGAAGAGCTGCCCCAGCGTCTTTTCGTGCCAGGCGATCCCATAGGCGTCGATGAGCGCGAGGAAATCGGACGGCGTGTAGCGGCTGAGCGCGGAGCGCGCGAAATGCGGGTTGGCCGACAGATAGCGGTCGGGCGTGGTCGCGCTGTTGGTGAAATTGCACCGCCCGCCGCCGGAGATCAGGATCTTCTTCCCCACCGCGTCGGCGTGATCGACCAGCAGGACCCTGCGCCCCCGCTGCCCGGCGACGCTGGCCGCCATCAGCCCGGCGGCACCTGCGCCGAGGATGATCGCGTCGTAACTCATCGGGCCGGCCCTAGCCGATCGCACGATATCTGCAATTCCTCCCCGGGACGAAGGGTGACGTTCACCATTCCTCCCCGCTCGCGGGGAGGGGGACCAGCGAAGCTGGTGGAGGGGTTCATCGCGAGCGATCCCCTCGCGGCCCGCCCCCTCCGTCGGCCGCCGGCTGCCACCTCCCCGCGAGCGGGGAGGAGTGTGAGGCGTCGCAATTCCTCCCCGGGACGGGGAGGGGGACCGCGACGCGTAGCGGCGTGGTGGAGGGGGTTCACCGCGAGCGATCCCCTCGTGGCCCGCCCCCTCCGTCGGCCGCCGGCTGCCACCTCCCCGCGAGCGGGGAGGAGTGTGAGGCGTCGCAATTCCTGCCCGCTTGCGGGGGAGGATTGGAATCCTTCGCGGTCAGGCCTATCGCCCCGGCATGACCGAAGCCGCCATATCGATCGCCAATCTCTGCAAGACCTATGCGGGCGGCAAGCGTGCGCTGGACGATGTCAGCCTCGCCATTCCCCGCGGCCAGATCTTCGGGCTGCTCGGCCCCAACGGCGCAGGCAAGTCGACGCTGATCAACATCCTGGCGGGGCTGGTGAACAAGACGGACGGCAGCGCCACGATCTGGGGGTTCGACATCGACAGGCACCCGCGCAACGCCAAGGCGTCGATCGGGATCGTCAACCAGGAGATCCTGTTCGATCCGTTCTTCACCCCGTTCGAGACGCTGGAGATCCAGGCCGGCCTCTACGGCGTGCCGAAGGCGAAGCGGCGGACGATGGAATTGCTGCGCGCGGTGCATCTGGAGGACAAGGCGAATGCATATGCGCGCACGCTGTCGGGCGGCATGAAGCGGCGGCTGATGGTGGCGAAGGCGATGACGCATTCGCCGCCCGTGCTGGTCCTCGACGAACCGACCGCCGGCGTCGATATCGAGCTTCGCCAGCAATTATGGACCTATGTCCGCGGCCTCAACGAACAGGGCGTCACCGTCGTGCTGACGACGCATTACCTGGAGGAGGCGGAGCAGCTGTGCGACCGGATCGCGATCATCAACAACGGCCGCGTCATCGCCAACGAGCCGACGCGCGAGCTGGTCGGCAAGGCGCAGGAGAAGATCGTCGCGGTGACCGTCGATCGCGACGTCGCGGCGGTGCCGCAGGCGCTGTGTTTCCAGAAG
>CAXTVB010000133.1:0-7863 GCA_964247555.1 uncultured Sphingomonas sp.
GGCTGCGCCTGCACTTTCGTCTCGGGCGCCATCCATTCCAGCTTGCGCAAGCGCTCGCCCATCGCGGTGATGACGTTGGCGACCAATTGATCCGCCGCCGCCTTCGCCTCGGGCGGGAAATATTTCTGGACATAGACCTGCCCGATCGCCTCGCCCATCGCGCCGCTGGTCGCGGTCACGCCGCGCTTCCACCGGACCTGCTGCTCGGGCGTGCCGGACAATTGCGTGCCGTAGAACGCGAAATTGGCCTGATCCACATCGCTCGACAGATAGGGCGCATAGGACCGCAGCACCTTGAGCGTCGCATAATCGCGAAGCACCGGCAGCGGCGCGGCGGCGAACAGCTTCGCCTCCCCCGTCACCGCGCTCGGCTGCGCGACGAGGTAATAGGGTCGCCCGGACACGCCCAAGGCGGTCATGTAGCGCGCCCAGGGCACGCCCGGCGCCTTCGCCGCGAAGTCGGCGGCGGTCCATTTGTTGTAGGTCTGGTCCGCGTCGCGGTTGCGGATCGAATCCCAATGCACGTTCGCGATCCCGGTCTCGAACGCCATCACCGCCGCGGCGCGCGTCGCCGCCTGGCCCGCCTCGACGCCCGACAGCGTCAGCATCTGCGCCAGATACGCCTCGTAGGCGGTCCTGAGCGCGGCGAGCTTGGCATCCGGCTTGATGTAGAAATCGCGGTCGGGCAGCCCCAGCCCACCCTGCTGGAAGCTGGCGACATAGGTCTGCGGATCCTTGTCGTCCTGCCCGACGCCGACGCCGATCATTCCGCCGACGCCCTGGCGCTGCAACGCCGCCAGTTCCAGCAGCAGCGCGTCGCGGTCCGGCGCGGCGGCGATCGCCGCGAACCACGGCTTGACCGGGGCCAGGCCCTTCGCGTTCACCGCCGCCTCGTCCATGAAGCTGGAATAGAAATCGCCGACCTTGTCGCCCGGCGTCTTCGCCGCATCGTCCAGGATCCCGCGGGTCCGCGTCAGCGACAGGTCCTGCAGGACATGGAACATGCCGTAGGACGAGCGGTCCGCGGGAATGGGCGTGTCCTTCAGCCAGACGCCGTTCGCATGGTCGAAGAAGTCGGCGCCCGGCGCAACCGCCAGGTCGCGGCCCGCCATGTCGAACCCGAACGCGCCGATCTGCGGCTTGTCCGCCGATGCAGGCGCGACCGGGCCGGCGGCGGCACCGGCGACGGTGCGGTCCTTCTCATGCGCGGTCTGGGCAAGGCCGATGGTGGAACAGGTGGAGGCGAGCAACAGGGCGACGAGAACCGGCTTACGCATCGATGATCCTTGATCGGTGAAGACGTTACGTCGGGTTCTACGCTACTGATTGGACAGGTCAAATGGCCTTTGTGACGCGCCTGTTACGCCATTTGCGCGCGACCCAGAGCCGCCAACCGATCGCGCTTCCCGCATAGCCCGCAACGCCGAGCGCGGTCGCGATGATGAGGAGCCCGACCATCGTCGCCGGCCCCACCTCCACCATCAGCCAGTGCATCCAGCCGGCATTCGCCTGCACCCCGTGGATGATGGGATTGCCCGGCACCGTCGCGTCGAGCCGGAGCACCCAGCGCCCGATCCGGTACGCCGCGACCCACAGGATCGGCACCGTCACCGGATTGTTGAGCAGCGTCGTCCCGACCGCGACGGGCACATTGGCCTTCAACGGGAGCGACAGCACCGCGGCGAGCGGCATGTGCGCGATCGGCAGCAGCGTCCCCGTGACCAGCCCCAGCGCGACGCCGCGCGGCACCGAACGGCGGGTGAAGCGCCACAAGGCGGGCGCGAGTACCAGATGCGCGACGGGGCGCAGCCAGCGATTGCGTTCCATGCTGTCGCGCGTCGGCACATGCCCGCGCATCCACGCCCCCATCCGCGCCGCTGGCGTCAAAGCGCCCTCAGCCACGGTCGCGCATGATCCGGCCCTGCTCGCGCTTCCAGTCGCGCTCCTTGCTGGCCTCGCGCTTGTCGTGCGCCTTGCGGCCCTTGGCGAGCGCCAGTTCGATCTTGGCGCGGCCCGTGGAATTGAAATACACCGTCAGCGGGACCAGCGTCATGCCGTCGCGCGATACCGCATTGTGCATCTTGCCGATCTCGCGCCCGTTCAGCAGCAATTTGCGGGGCCGCTTGGGCTCATGGTTGAAGCGGTTGCCGTGGCTGAATTCGGGCACGTTCGAATTGATCAGCCACACCTCGCCGCTCTTCACCTCGGCATAGCTTTCGGCGATCGACCCGGTGCCGTCGCGCAAGCTCTTCACCTCGGTGCCGGTCAGCACGATGCCCGCCTCGTAAATGGTGTCGATCGAATAATCGAACCGCGCGCGGCGATTCTCCGCGACGATCTTCGTCTTCTCGAAGGTGGTGGGTTTGGGACGGGGCATGGGAGGCGGGGATGTAGGGGATTGGGGGCGGGAGGGGAAGGCGTTCGGCAGGATGGATCGCCATTAACGCCGTCACCCCGGGCTTGTCCCGGGGTCCATCGTGCCGCGAGATCATAAGCGGGAGAATGCGCGACACGATGGATGCCGGGACGAGCCCGGCATGACGGACTTCTCCCCCTCCCGCTTGCGGGAGGGGGCCGGGGGGTGGGCGCTCGCTATCCATAGAGGCCGTCGCTCGCCGAAAGGGGCCGCCCACCCCCGGCCCCTCCCGCAAGCGGGAGGGGAGTAAGAAGGGCGGGAAGGCATGCGTCACCCCGGACTCGACCCGGGACCCCGCTGCCTTGCCCTACGTCGAAGAAGCGGGGCCCCGGCTCAAGGCCGGGGTGACGAGATACGGCGACAGGCGATCATCATGATTCCGCCTTCGCCAGCGCGGCATCCACCGCCGCCCGCGCCGCTTCGCTCGGCCACGTCATCGGCAACCGTATGCCGTCCGGAAACCCCGGCTTCACCTTCGTCATCGCGTATTTGACTGGCCCCGGCGACGCATCGCCGAACATCGCCTCGTGGAGCGCGAACAACCGGTCGTGCAGTACCAGCGCGCCGGCATGATCCCCCGCCGCGCACGCCGCCTGCATGTCCGCACACAGCCGCGGCGCCACGTTCGCGGTGACGGAGATGCACCCCACCCCGCCGACCGCGTTGAAGCTCAGCGCGAGGTCGTCGTTCCCCGACAACTGACAGAACGCATCCCCTACCAGCGCCCGGGTCTGCGACACGCGCTGCAGCACGCCGCTCGCATCCTTCACCGCGACGAAGATCGCGGGAAACGCCTGGACGATATGCGCCAGCGTCGCCGGCTGGATATCCGTCACCGTCCGCGCCGGCACGTTGTACAGCACGATCGGCAGCGGCGCATCGCGCCCCAGCGCCTCGAAGTGGCGGAAGATGCCCTCCTGCGACGGGCGGTTGTAATAAGGCGGCACCATCAGGGCGGCGTCCGCGCCCGCCTCCTTCGCCGCGCGCAAGTTCATCGCGGCGACGCGGGTGTCGTTCGATCCCGCCCCGGCGATCACGGGCACGCGCCCCTTCGCCTGGTCGACGCACACGCGCACGATCGCGAACTGCTCATCGAACGTCAGCGTCGCCGCCTCTCCGGTCGTCCCGCACGGGACCAGCCCGGACGACCCTTCGGCGATCTGCCACTCGACCAGGTCGCAATAGGCCGACTCGTCGAAGGACCCGTCGGCGGCGAACGGCGTGACGAGCGCGGGGATCGATCCGGAAAACATTGCACTATTCTGCCACTGCCCGCGCGACCAGCCGCACTTTGTTCAGGACAGATACGGGTTGGGCCGGTATCCTGTCCATATGATAGCGGTAATGGGCAAATCGGGTCTTCTTCTGGCCGCGATGGCGAGCGTTTCGGCGTCGAACGGCGTCGATCAGGAGCAACTCGACCGATATCGCACGCAGATGGCCAACCAGGGCCCCGCAGCCTCCCCGGCCGCCGCCGCGCCCACCGATGCAGGGATGGCCGCGACGATCGCGCAGTGGCGCGCGCTGCAACAGACCGACAGTCTGCCGTTCGACAGCTATGCGGGCTTCATGATGGCGCATCCTGGCTGGCCCGGCGAAGGCGCGAACCGCCGCGCCGCGGAAAAGCAGGCGGGCATGGGATCGCCCGGCAGCGTCGTCGCCTATTTCCGGCGGTTCCCGCCGCAGACATCCGGCGGGGGCGTCGCCTTCGCGCGTGCGCTGGATGCGATGTCTGCGCATGCCGAGGCGGTGGAGGCGGCGAGGACCGCGTGGCGGCGCGGTGCATTGGCACCTGCCGACGAGGCCTATCTCCAGGCGAGCTTCGGCGCCGCCTTCACCGCGGCCGACCAGGACGCGCGAATGGACGCGCTGCTATGGTCGGGCCAGACCGGCATGGCTGCACGCCAGTTGGCTCTGGTTGGACCGGCGCAGCAGGGCGTCTTCGCCGCGCGGCTGTCGTTGCGCAGCAACGGCGCGGATGCCGCCACCGTCGCGACCGCCGACACCGCGACGTATGCCGGCGATCCCGGCTTCGTCGCCGATCGCGCGATCTGGCTGCGGAACAACAATGCAGGGCGTACCGCGCGCAGCTGGCTTGCGCAGCCGCACCATTTCGCGACGCCGCCCGGCGATCCGGCGAAATGGTATCAGGTGCTGCTCACGAACGCACAAGGCGCGAACGCCGACGGGCAGTATCAGCTCGCCTACGACATCGCGCGGCAGGTCGACGATGCCTATCCCGCGGGCACCGACGTATCGCAGAAATCCTATGCGGAGCGCGATGCCTATACCGATCTCGTCTGGCTCGCGGGGCAGGTCGCGCTCAAGAAGATCGGGCGCCCCGCGGACGCGTTCACGATGTTCGACCGCTATGGTCGCGGATCGCAATCGCCGCAGACCCGCGCCAAGGGCTTCTACTGGGCAGCGCGCGCTGCCGAGGCGGCAGGGCGTCCGACAGAGGCCGCGCAGTTCCTGGAACGCGCCGCGACCTATCGCGACCAGTTCTACGGCCAGCTGTCGACCGAACGGCTCGGTCGACGCCTCGTACCGCCGCCGCCGGTAGGTCTCGTCATCGTCGCGCCCGCGGATCGCGCGGCGTTCGACCGGCGCGAGGTCGTGCGGGCGGCGCGGTTTCTCGGCAGCATCGGCGATTGGCAGGACCAGACGCCGTTCGTGAGGCAGATCGCGCTGGATGCGAAAAGCGGCACCGATCACCTCCTTGCGACGCAGCTCGCACTGGAGATCCGTCGCCCCGATCTCGGCGTGATGGTGGGCCGCAGCGCGACGGTGAACGGGCTGGCCGATTATTCCGCCTCGGGCTTTCCGACCGTGAGCGTGCCCGCCGGCTATGACGACAGCTGGACGATCGTCCACGCGATCGCGCGGCAGGAAAGCCAGTTCGACCGGATGGCGATCAGCCATGCCGGCGCGCGCGGGTTGATGCAGCTGATGCCGGGCACCGCGCGCGAGCAGTCGGGCAAGCTCGGCCTGCCCTATTCGACCGACGCGCTGACCGCCGATCCCAGTTTGAGCATCGAGATCGGGGCCAGCTATTTTCAGCGGATCTATCTGCAATATGGCAGCTATCCGCTTGCGATCGCTGCGTATAATGCCGGTGGAGGTAACGTGAATCGCTGGCTGGCGGCAAATGGCGATCCGCGTTCCGGGCAGATCGAGATGGTCGACTGGATCGAGGCGATCCCGTTCGGCGAGACGCGCAATTATGTCCAGCGGGTGCTGGAGAATGCCGTCGTCTACGACCTGATGAACGCGCCCCGCGCCAAGAGCAAAGGCGCGACCGCGCCTTTGTCCTGGTATCTCGGCAAGGGACGGCCGGGCTGAACGACCAGCCGAATTACATCACGCCCGCCGGCTACGCCGCACTGCGCGCCGAATACGAGACGCTGTTCGCGACGGACCGGCCCGCGCTGGTCGAGACGATCGCCTGGGCCGCGGGCAATGGCGACCGGTCGGAAAACGGCGATTATATCTATGGTCGCAAGAGGTTGCGCGAGATCGACCGGCGGCTCGGCTGGCTGTCGAAACGGATGAAGGCGGCAAAGGTGATAGACCCCGTCGCGCAACCCGACCGCACCCGCATCTGGTTCGGCGCGACCGTCCGCGTCGTGGACAATGATGGCCACTTTCGGACCCTCACGCTGGTCGGCGACGACGAAACCGACGCCGGCGCGGGCCGCGTCGGCTGGAACGCGCCGATCGCGCGGGCGCTGCGCGGTGCGGGGCTGGGCGATGTCCGCCGCGTCGTGCTACCGGCGGGCACGCGCGATTACGAGATCGTCGCGATCGATTATCCCGGAGCCGACCGATGACCGACATTCCCGCCCGCAACGTCGCGCTGCTGATCGACGCCGACAACGCCTCCGCCGCGACGCTCGACCCTGTGCTGACGATCCTCGCCGAGCTCGGCACCGTCAACGTCCGCCGAGTCTACGGCAACTGGACGAAGCCAGGGCTCAAGCCCTGGCAGGAAATGTCGATCAAGCACGGCATCGAACCCCAGCAGCAGTTCGACCTGACCAAGGGCAAGAACGCGACCGACATGAAGATGACGATCGACGCGATGGATCTGCTGTTCCGCGGCCGCATCGACGGCTTCGGCATCATGTCGTCGGACAGCGACTTCATGCCGCTCGCGATGCGCATCCGCCAGGATGGCGTCCCCGTCTACGGCTTCGGCACCAGCCGCACGCCCGAAGGCTTCCGCCAGGCCTGCACGCGGTTCATCGACGTCAGCGCGCTCGACGAAGCGGAAGAACCCGCGCCGCTTCCCCTGCCGCCGTCGATCGGTGGCGAACGCACGGTGGCGCCGGCGAAGGCCCCGGTCCGCACGAAGCAGGTCAAGGAAATCGGCCCGGACCTGCTCAAGCTCTTGATCGACGCGTACAACGCCGTGAAGCGCGACGAACGCGGCTATGTCAGCCTGACCGAGATGGGCCAGCTGGCGGGCAACCGGTCGAGCTTCGACGCGCGCAATTACGGTTTCAACCGGCTGAGCGACCTGATCGAGACGGTGCCCAACTTCCAGACCGAACGCCGCGACGGCGGGCGGGTGTTCGTGAAGCGGTTGCGGTGAGGGTCCGCAGTAGAAAATAGGCGTGAGCGAAATTCTGACCGAGGAACCCGCGCAGTATCCTGGCCATCGAAGCCGCGAGCCTTTGCGCTAACGCGCCGCCCAATGATCGAACGCCGCGCCTTGCAGGCTATCGACATATGCCCGTGCGATGGGCCCGGTCCATGCCGACGCATCGCGTCCGATCCACCATCCCTGCCCCGGTAATCGGTCGCCTTCGCGCACGACTAGCACCGCCAGACCGGGTTCCCCGGCCAACGCGCCTGCGCGATCGATCGCGTCGAGCGTGCGGCACACCGCGCGCATCCTCGGCCGGGTGAAGCGATGACCGAGCTTCCCCAGCAATTCCGAATAGCTCAGCGCCCGCCCCTCCCGCGCCGCCTCGATCAGCAGCGACCGGACGCGTACGACGTCGCCCAGATCATGCGCCTCGGCAGAAACGATCCCCTCGGCCTCCAGCCACTGCGACAAGGTGCCGCCGAAGCCGGAGGCCGCGCGGGTCACCGGGTCAGCTTCTTGTACGCCAGCCGCGTCGGCCGATCCGCCGCATCGCCCAGGCGGCGGCGCTTGTCCTCTTCATAGCTTTCGTAATTGCCCTCGAACCATTCCACATGCGAATCCCCTTCGAACGCCAGGATGTGCGTACACAGCCGGTCGAGGAAGAAACGGTCGTGGCTGATGACCACCGCGCAGCCGGCGAACGTCTCCAGCGCCTCCTCCAGCGCACGCAGCGTCTCGACGTCGAGATCGTTGGTCGGTTCGTCGAGCAGCAGGACGTTGCCGCCCTCCTTCAGCATCTTCGCCATATGGACGCGGTTGCGCTCGCCGCCCGATAGCTGGCCGACCTTCTTCTGCT
>CAXTVB010000134.1:0-3109 GCA_964247555.1 uncultured Sphingomonas sp.
GTGCTGAACGATGTCGGGCCGGACATCGACCCCGTCGGGCTGGCGCGCATCCGCGGCTATGTCGGCAAGGCGAGCGTCTTTCCCACCTGGATGCACG
Source organism: uncultured Sphingomonas sp. (assembly GCA_964247555.1). Taxonomy (GTDB): domain Bacteria; phylum Pseudomonadota; class Alphaproteobacteria; order Sphingomonadales; family Sphingomonadaceae; genus Sphingomonas. The sequence goes on from CAXTVB010000134.1 coordinate 98, forward strand.
CCGCGCGCCATCTCGCCGAAGGGCATGCGGACATCTATCCCGAGTGGGGCATCGCGGACTGGCTGGCGATGGCGAAGCGGCTGTACCGCCTGAACAGCGCCGGGCGGATCGTGCTGGATTACGACATGAAGATCGCCGAGCCGTTGCGCGTGCCCGGCGCGGAGGCGGGTCCCGACATGTGGCGCGCGCTGTCGGGGTTGCGGGACGTGCCCACCGTCGTCGTGCGTGGCGGCCGTTCCGACCTGCTGAGCGCGGCTACCGCCGACCGAATGGTGGCGGCGCTCGACCATGGCGTGCTGGTGACCGTGCCGGGGGTCGGCCATGCCCCGCTATTGACGGAGCCGGAGGCGCAGGAGGCGATAGACGATCTGCTGGCGCGGCTAGCTGGGGATTCTTCTTAGCCTCCCCTCCCGTTTACGAGTTTCAGGTCGGTCATGCCCCCGGCATGACCTGAAACTGGGATTGAGGGGTGGGCGCCCGCGCTCCACGACCATCACCGCTTGTGGAGAGCGAGCGCACACCCCCGACCCCTCCCGCAAGCGGGAGGGGAGAAAGAACTCCGTTCCGGCAAACAGGAAACACCATGAAAGACGCCGCCCCCGCCCACCTGTTCGACGCCCTGATCTTCACCCCCGACGACGTCGACCTCGCCCGCTCCCCGCTGGCGGGCAAGGTCGCCGCCGAAACCTATGTCTTGGGCGCGTTCAACCCCGGTATGACGCGGCTGGCGAACGGCAACATCCTGCTGATGGTCCGCATCGCCGAAGCGCTACGCACGCCGATCGTCGGCGAGCATGTGCGATCGATCCGCTGGCAGGACGGCGCCTACCATCTCGACGCGTGGCCGCTGGCGCTGGTCGACACCTCCGACCCGCGCACGATCATCATGCGGGGCGGCGGTTGGAAGATCATGGCGCTGACATCCTTGTCCTGGCTGCTGCCGGTCGAACTGGATGCGGAGGGGCGGACCGTCGTCGCGGTGCATTACGACCGCGCGATCGTGCCGCGGACCTCCTACCAATGCTATGGCGTCGAGGATGCGCGGATCACGAAGCTCGACGACCGGTATCTGATGACGACCTGTTCGGTCAGCCCGGAACGGCAATGCGCCACCCTCTACACATCGGTCGATGCGGTGGACTGGACGCTGGAGGGGATCGTCCTGGATCATCAGAACAAGGACATGCTGATCTTTTCGGGTCTGATCGACGGCCGGTACTGGGCGCAGACCCGGCCGCTGGGCGATGCCTATTTAGCCTATCCGCCCGACAGCGAATGGCGACCCGGACCGTCGATCAACATCGCGCGCTCGCCCGATGCGCTCCACTGGAAACCGCACGACGCTCCCGGCATCCGTCCCCACGCTGCGACGACCGGCACCGCGCGGATGGGCGGCGGCGCCCCGCCGGTGTTGACCGACAAGGGCTGGCTGACGCTGTGGCACGGGGTCGAGCCGTCGGGCATGGTCGGCATCTACCGCACCTATTGGTCGCTGCTCGACCGCGACGATCCTTCGGTGACGATCCGCACCGAGCACGCGCCGGTGCTGGAGGCGAACCCGGCGCTGACCGAACCGCTGAAGGACCGGATGTACCTCGACGATGTCGTGTTCACGACGGGGATCGTCGACGCCGGCGACCATTTCATCGTGGCCAGCGGCGAGGCCGACCTGGCTTGCCGGATCACGCATGTGGCGAAGAGCGTCTTCGCGTAAATCCTCCCCGTTTACGGGGAGGATTTTACTTCATCTGCTGCGCGATCGATCGCTTCGTCGCCGCGCCATAAGGCGGTTTCAGTCCCGACAGCTTCCCGATATCGAACCGGCTCTGCTTGAACACCGCCTTGGCATGGCTGAACGTCTTGAAGCCGTCGGTGCCGTGATACGCGCCCATCCCCGACGGCCCGATCCCGCCGAACGGCAGTTCCTCCATCGCATTGTGGAAGACGACGTCGTCCAGCGATACCCCGCCCGAGATCGTTCGATCGAGCACGCGGCGGCGCTCGTCGCCGTCGGGCCCGAAATAATAGAGCCCCAGCGACCGATCGCGCCGGTTCACCTGCGCGATCGCGTCGTCGATGCCGTCGTAGCAGACGACCGGCAGGACGGGGCCGAAGATCTCCTCCTGCATCAGCGTCATCTCGTCGGTCGCGCCGCGCACGATGTGGAGCGGCATCTTGCGCGCGTTCGATGTCGCGAAATCCTCGTGTCCCGGGTTCACGGTCTCCACCGTCGCCCCCTTGGCGCGGGCATCGTCGAGCCAGTCGTTCAATCGCTGGAAATGCCGATCGTTCATCACCGACGTATAGTCGGGGTTCGCCAGCAGCGTCGGATACATCGCGCTCGCCGCCGCCTTCAGCCCGTCGACCACCGCCTGCTCCTGCGCCGCCGGGGTCAGGACGTAATCGGGCGCAAGACAGATCTGCCCCGCGTTCAGCATCTTTCCCAACGCCACCCGCTCGGTCGCCTGCGCCAGGTTGGCGCCCTTGCCGATGATGACCGGCGATTTACCGCCCAGCTCCAGCGTCACCGGCACCAGATTGTCCGCCGCCGCGTGGAGGATATGCCTGCCGATCCCGGTCGCCCCGGTGAACAGAAGATGGTCGAACGCCAGCCCCGCGAACGCCTTGCCGACGTCCGGTCCGCCACCGGCGAACGCCAGTTCCTCGACCGCGAAATACCGGCCGACGATCTCCTCGAACAGCGCCGCGGTCACCGGCGTGAACTCGCTGGTCTTCACCATCGCCCGGTTGCCCGCGGCGAAAATGCCGGCGAGCGGGCCCATGATCAGATTCACGGGAAAATTCCACGGTGCGATCACGCCGATCACGCCCTTGGGCTGATATTCCACCCAGGCGCGCGCGCCGAGCAAGCCGAGCGGAAACTGCACCGGCCGCTTATCGCGCCGCATCCAGCGATCGACGTTCTTCACGGCATGCCGCAGCGGCGCGACCGATCCGGCGATGTCGGTCAGCATCGACTGGTCGCGGCTGCGATGCCCGAAATCCTCCGAC
>CAXTVB010000134.1:3142-7839 GCA_964247555.1 uncultured Sphingomonas sp.
AGAACCGCTCGGCATGGTCGGATATCATCGCGATCGCGCGCGCCAGCCGGTCCTTGCGGATCGCGGCCCCCACCGGCAATTCCGCCATGAACGCCGCACGCTGCGCCGCCAGCAACCCCAGCATGTCCGTCATCCGCCCCTCCTCAGGTGCAGCCGATCAGTCCTGCGACCGGCATGATTATCGTGTCGTGCCCCGGACGGTCGATCCTGAGCGTCGCGTCCGGCACCGCAGCGCCCTGCGTCATGTCCGCGCGCGTCGCGATCGCCATGTCGAGCGTCGCGGTGACGTCGCCGAGCACATATTTCGTCACCCCGGCAAAGCCATAGCCGCCCGGCCCCGATTGCTGCGCGCGCGGGTAATCCGCCACGGCGCCGTCGATCGACAGGCGGATCGCGGCCGGATCGGCGACCGCCATCGCGATCAGGATCCGCTTTTCCCCCGAACTCCACAGGAAGGCGGCGCATCCGGTCGCGGGCAATTGCTGCTTCGGGATCGCGCCGACCGTGACGCCGTTGCCCGCGGCGGCGACCTGCAATGCGAGGAGGAGCGCGATCATGGCCCGACCGATATCATGAAGACCCAGGCCGGGTAAGCCGCGATCGCCAGCAGCGTCCCCAGCGGCACCGCCGCGTCGCGCGCCATCGCCCGCCCGCGCAGCCGCTGGACCAGCACGAAGCCCAATCCGACCAGGCACGCGACCAGCAGCACCGCGGGCAATGTCCGCCACCCCAGCCACAGTCCGATGCCGGCGAACAGCTTGGGATCCCCCCCGCCCATCCCCTCGCGGTGCCGGACGATCCGGTATCCGCGCCCGATCGCCCAGAGCAGCGCAAACCCGGCGACGCCGCCGATCAGCCGGTCCGCGATCGGCGGATCGAGCCCTGCCAGTCCGCCGACGAGCCCCGCCGCCGCCAGCGCGCCCGTCAGCCGATCGGGCAGCCAGAACGCCGCGAGATCCAGCGCGGCCAGCGCGATCAACGACCAACCGAACACCGCGCCCGCGACCCCCGGCCATCCCGGCGCGACGAACCCCGCCACCGCGCCCATGGCGAGCGCCGCCAGTTCGATCGCCGGATGCCGCGGATCGATCGCCGCCCCGCAGTCCCGGCACCGCCCGCCGAGCGCGACGAAGCTCAAGATCGGCACGAGATCGCGCGCGCGTACCGGCGCGTGGCAGACATCGCATTCGGACCGCCCCCGGACGACCGATCGCCCCTCCGCCCAGCGGATCACCAGCGCCGCGACGAAACTGCCGACGATCGCGCCGGCGATGGCCAATGCCACCGCCCAGGCCACAGCATCACTCATCCCAGGTCCAGGTCATTGGGTGCTTTCCCCGATGGAAAGTCGAAACGCGTTCCCCCGCGAACGCGGGGGCCCAGGGGCCACAAGCGATATCGCCAGTGACCCTGGACTCCCGCGTTCGCGGGAGAACGGCTGAGGTCGATCGACCATCTCACTCCTGGCAATCTTCCTCCTTCGCCTGGGTGAAGTACCGATAGACGCCGATCAGGTCGATCACGAGCAGCACGACGTTCTGCGTTCCCAGCGCCCAGTCGCTGGTCAGCACGCCGCCCGCGATCCAGGCGATGGCGGACACGCAGAACAGGACCATGCCCCATCCCGTGTACCGCTTGCTGAGATCGAGCGCGACGATCGTTGCCGCGCCGATGCCCGTGCCCGCGGCGATCCATTTCAATGCGATGACGGTGATTTGCATCGCCGCGGCCTACCGCGTCCCCCCGGCTTTGTAATTGCCGCAGATCGCATTAGATGCACTGCAACATAAAATCCGGAGAGAGTCCCGTGGCCACCGATCCCGTCGTCATCCTGTCCTATGCCCGCACGCCGATGGGGTCGTTCCAGGGCAGCCTCGCCGGTGCCTCCGCGACCGAACTGGGTTCGACCGCGGTGAAGGCGGCGGTCGAGCGCGCCGGCGTCGCCAGCGACCGGATCGACAAGATCTTCATGGGCTGCGTCCTTCCCGCCGGGCTCGGCCAGGCACCGGCCCGGCAGGCGGCGATCGGTGCGGGCCTGCCGACCTCGGTCGAGGCGACGACGGTCAACAAGGTCTGCGGATCGGGGATGCAGGCGGCGATCTTCGCGCACGACATGCTGGCGGCGGGCTCTGCGGACATCATCGTCGCGGGCGGCATGGAGAGCATGTCCAACGCGCCGTATCTGATGAAGAAGCACCGCGCGGGCGCGCGTATCGGGCACGATACGATCTACGATCACATGATGCTCGACGGGCTGGAGGACGCCTATGATTCCGGCCGCGCGATGGGCACGTTCGCGGAGGATACGAGCCGCGAATATCAATTCACCCGCGACGCGCAGGACGAATATGCGATCGAATCGCTGACCCGCGCGTTGGGCGCGCAGAAGGACGGCGCGTTCGAGGCCGAGATCGTCGGCGTCACGGTCAAGGGCCGCAAGGGCGACACCATCGTCACCACCGACGAGCAGCCGTCGCGCGGCGATCCCGAGAAGATCCGGCAGCTGAAGGCGGCATTCGCGAAGGATGGCACGATCACCGCCGCCTCCTCCTCCTCGATCTCCGACGGCGCCGCGGCTTTGGTGCTGACCCGTGCATCGGTCGCGGAGGCGCAAGGGCTGACCCCGGTCGCCCGGATCGTCGCGCATGCGGCGCACGCGCAGAACCCCGAACATTTCACCACCGCCCCAGTCGGCGCGGTCAGGAAGCTGCTCGCCAAGACCGGTTGGTCGATCGACGATGTCGACCTGTTCGAGATCAACGAAGCGTTCGCCTGCGTGCCGATGGCCTGGATGCACGACCTGGGCGTCGACCACGCGAAGGTGAACATCAACGGCGGCGCGACCGCGCTGGGCCACCCGATCGGTGCGTCGGGCGCGCGCATCCTGACGACCCTGATCGCCGCGCTCCAGCGTACCGGCGGCAAGCGCGGCATCGCGAGCCTGTGCATCGGCGGCGGCGAGGCGACGGCGATGGCGGTGGAGTTGATCGGGTAACAGCGTAGCGCCCCCACCGTCATCCCCGCGAAAGCGGGGACCCCGCTTCTTCTACCCCTGCCGATTCTACCCTTGCCGAAAAAGCGGGATCCCCGCTTCCGCGGGGATGAGGGGATGCGGCATAACGACGGCGAACAAATACGGGCCTCCCCGGCGAAGGCCGGGGCCCAGTTGCGAGACGATCGTGACGGCGGCGCGCCATCCATTGCATGACCGTGGCGACTGGGCCCCGGCCTTCGCCGGGGAGGCGATTTACAAACCTGGTGACACGACAAACTTCCCCTTCGCCCCGCGAAAGCATCCCCCGGTTGCCGCATCGCATCGCGCGGCGCATCTAGCTGACATGACAAGCCTCCTCGATCCCGACGCACGCGGTCGCGTCATCCTCGTCGGGGCCGGACCCGGCGATCCCGGTCTGCTGACCGTTCGCGCGGTCGAGGCGTTGAAGATGGCCGATGTCGTCGTCCATGACGGATTGATCGACCCCCGCGTCCTCGATCTCGCGCCGGCGACCGCGCAGCGCATCTCCGTCGCCAAGCAGCGCGCACGCCACACGCTGCCGCAATCGGCGATCAACGCGCTGATCGTCGCGCAGGTCAAGACGGGGGCGATCGTCGTGCGGCTGAAGGGCGGCGACCCGTTCGTGTTCGGTCGCGGCGGCGAGGAGGTCGAGGCGGTCCGCGCCGCGGGGTTGCCGGTCGAGGTCATCCCCGGCGTTTCGGCGGCGCTCGGTTGCGCGGCGGAGGCGATGCTGCCGCTGACGCACCGCGATCATTCGAGCGCGGTCAGCTTCGTCGCGGGCCAGTGCAAGGGGTTGAGCGAGCAGGACTGGTCGGGGCTCGCCGGACAAGGCCGCACGCTCGTGATCTATATGGGCGTCGCGACCGCGACCGACATCGCGGACAAGCTGATGACGGACGGCGTCGCGCCCGACATGCCGGTCGCGGTGCTGGAACGCGGGACGTTGACCGGCGCCCGCGCGATGCGCACGCTGCTCGCCGATCTGGGGCCGATGGTGGCGCGCGAGGCGGTGAAGAGCCCGGCCATCATCGTCGTCGGCGAGGTCGTCGAACTGTCCGATGCCGAGGACAAGCTGGCACGCTGGGCGCGGGTGGCGGAGAGCGTGGCATGAAATTGCTCACGGGAAACGACCTGCCGACCGGCGACGTGCTCTGGTGGACCGGCAGCGGCTGGTCGCGACATGTCGAGGACGCGGGCGATGTCGGCGGCGATGGCGAGCCGATCGCCCGCGCCGAAGAGGGCGCGCGCCGGGTCACCGGGGCGTATGTGATCGACGCCACTGCGACGGCGGAGGGACCCCGGCCTGCGCATATCAAGGACCGCATCCGCGCGCTCGGCCCGACGGTACGGCCGGACCTGACGCTGAAGCCTGCCGATCCGGATGCGGGGAGCTGGGTGATATGAAGGCTTTCGCCAACGCCGTTTCCGTCACCCCCGCGAAAGCGGGGGCCCCGCTTCTTCTGTCGCAGGTAGGAAGAAGCGGGGCCCCCGCTTTCGCGGGGGTGACGAAGGGGTGGCGCATGACGGCGTGGAATGGGACGGCGAGGTAGCATGTATAAATACGACACCTACGACCAGGGACAGGTCGACGCTCGCGTCGACGAGTTCCGCGACCAGGTCGAACGCCGCCTCGCGGGGCAGCTGACCGAGGACCAGTTCAAGCCGCTGCGGCTGATGAACG
>CAXTVB010000135.1:0-7816 GCA_964247555.1 uncultured Sphingomonas sp.
GCACCGTCCCCGCGATCCCGCCGCCGCCGGTGCCGGCCAGCAGCATCGTCACGATCCCGCCGAGCGACGTGCCGATCGCGACGTACCGGTCGACCGACTGCGCGGAGAGCAGCGCGGCGACATCCTGCATGTAGGTCAGCGGGACATAGGTCATCGGGTCCTTGGCGTACGCGCTTTCCGCCCGCCCGCGGAAATCGATCGCGATGACGCGCCAGCGCCCGGCGAGGCGCGCTGCCAGCGCGTCGAAATCGCGCGCGTTGCGGGTAAGGCCGGGCAGGCACAGGATCGGCGGGCGGCCGTCGTCGCCGCCGGGATAGTCGCGTGCGTGCAGCCGCAGTCCGTCGTTCGACCACCAATACAGGTTTTGATAGGCGGTCATGGTTGCATCCCCGGGGCAGCGGTCTCCATATCGCGGGATGCCGATCGACCCGCAAGCCTATCGCCCCGACACCGCGCTCCTGTCGCTTGGTCCCGACCTATGGGACCCGGTCGCGGCGGCCGATTTCCCGGAGACGCGGCTGCGCTTCCGCAACGACCGCGCTGCCGCGACGATCGGGCTGGCCGGGCTGAGCGACGACGAATGGGTGCGGCATTTCGGCCGGTTCGATCCATTGCCGGAAACGCTGCCCCAGCCGCTGGCGCTGCGCTATCACGGGCATCAGTTCCGCACGTACAATCCCGATATCGGCGATGGCCGCGGCTTCACCTTCGCGCAGATGCGTGGGCGGGACGGCCGGTTGATGGACCTCGGCACCAAGGGGTCGGGGCAGACGCCGTGGAGCCGCTTCGGCGACGGACGCCTGACGCTGAGGGGCGGCGTGCGCGAAATCCTGGCGACCGAGATGCTGGAGGCATTGGGCGTGCCGACCAGCCGGACGCTGTCGCTGATCGAGACCGGCGAGGCGCTGGAGCGTGGCGACGAACCGTCGCCGACACGCGGCGCGGTGATGGTCAGGCTCAGCCATTCGCATATCCGGATCGGGACGTTCCAGCGACTTGCCTATGCGCGCGACGAGGCGACCATGCGCCGGCTGGTCGGATATGTGCTGACCAACCTGTACGACGAACCCGGCGACGATCCGGTGCGGCTGCTCGACCTGGTGGTCGACCGCACGGCGACGCTGGCGGCGTCGTACATGGCGGCGGGGTTCGTCCACGGGGTGCTGAACTCGGACAATATCAACGTGACGGGAGAGAGTTTCGACTATGGCCCCTGGCGGTTCGCGCCGACCTGGGACCCCGGATTCGTCGCGGCCTATTTCGATCATGCGGGGCTCTACGCCTTCGGTCGCCAGCCCGAGGCGATCCACTGGGACGTGATGCAGCTGGCATCGTCGCTGCGCCTGATCGCGGAGAGCGATCCGCTGGTCGCTGCGATCGAGGCGTTTCCGGCGCGTTACCAGGCGGCGGTGGCGGCCTCCATCCTGTGGCGGCTGGGTGTCGTCGCGCGCGATGGGGAGGGCGACCGCGCGCTCGTCCAGACGGTCGAGCGGGCGCTGCGGACGACGGGGGTCGGGATCGACCGGTTCTTCTTCGATGCGTTCGGCGGGGTCTTGCCGGATACGTATGGCGCGGAATGGGACGCGGTCCGCGCCGCGCTCGCGCCATATGCGCCGCGCACGGACCGGTCGCACGCCTATTGGTCGGGAGCACCCTGTTCGATGCTGATCGACGAGGTGGAGGCGATCTGGGCCGCGATCGCCGAGCGGGACGACTGGTCGCTGCTGGAGGCGAAGGTGACGGCGGTGCGGGCAATGGGGGCGGCGCTGGGCTAGTCAGATCCTTCCCGCTCGCGGGGAGGGGGACCGCGCCGAAGGCGTGGTGGAGAGGGCGGCCCACGGGCGTTTCGCTCGCGGCCCACCCCCTCCACCACGCTGCGCATGGTCCCCCTCCCCGCGAGCGGGAAGGAATGAGCCTCGCCGCCGCCTTGCCGCCCGTCCGCCATTCGCCTAACTCGGCCCCCATGCCAGACGAGATCCTCTCGCACGAACCCGCGACCGGTGCGCTGTTGTGGCGCAACCCGGTCAGCGACGTCGACCATGAGGTCACCGCCGCGCGGTCCGCCTGGGCGCCCTGGGCGGCGCTGCCGCTGACCGTGCGCGTCGAAACGCTGCGCCGCTTCGCCAATGTCGTGCGCCAGCGCAGCGACGCCTTCGCGGACCTTATCGCACGCGAGACGGGTAAGCCCCTTTGGGAGGCGCGCAGCGAGGTCGCTTCGGTGGTGGCCAAGGTCGACATTTCGGTGACGGCGTACGCCGAACGCACCGCGCAGCGCCGGATCGACGCGCCAATGGGCAGCCGAATCGCCCTGCGACACAAGCCCCACGGCGTGCTGGCGGTGCTGGGGCCGTATAATTTTCCGGCGCATCTGCCCAACGGGCATATCGTCCCCGCCTTGCTCGCAGGGAATGCGGTGGTGTTCAAGCCGTCGGAGAAGACACCGGCATCGGGCGCGTTCCTCATCGAATGCTACCGCGCGGCGGGGGTACCCGAGGGGTGCATTCGCCTGGTGATCGGTGGCCCGACCGAGGGGCAGGCGTTGGCGGCGCACCCCGGGATCGACGGGTTGCTGTTCACCGGCTCCGCGCGAACCGGCATCGCGCTGAACCGCGCCTTCGCGACCAAGCCGGAGAAGATCCTGGCGCTGGAGATGGGCGGCAACAACCCCATCGTGGTCTGGGACACGCCCGATCTCCATACCGCAGCGGTGCTGGTCGTGCAGTCCGCCTTCACCTCCGCGGGCCAGCGCTGCACCGCGGCGCGGCGGCTGATCGTCGACGATGCGATGGCGGAGCCGCTGGTCGCGACGATCAACACGATCATCGACCGGTTGATCGTAGGCGGCCCGCACGACGACCCCGCGCCCTTCATGGGCCCGGTGATCGACAACGAGGCGGCGGACCAGCTGACCGAGAGCTTCCTGGCGCTCATGATGCGCGGCGGGCGGGCGCTGCGCCACCTGGAGCGGCCGGTGGCGGACAAGCCGTTTTTGATCCCGGCGATGATCGACGTAACCGACATGGCGGAACGGCCCGATATCGAGCTGTTCGGCCCGATCCTGCAGGTGATCCGGGTCGAGGATTTCGACGCCGCGATCGCCGAGGCGAACGATACGCGCTACGGCCTGTCCGCCAGCCTCGTCAGCCAGACGCCGGCGCTCTACGACCGTTTCTGGTCCAATGCGCGGGCCGGCATCGTCAACTGGAATAAGCCCACCAACGGCGCGGCGTCGAACGCGCCGTTCGGGGGGATCGGCTGGTCGGGCAACCACCGGCCGAGCGCGTACTACGCCGCGGATTATTGCGCCTACCCGGTCGTGTCGAGCGAGGCGGACTCGGCGCGGGCGAGCATCGGGATCGGGCTCAGGGACGGGTAGTTTCGGCGCGTCGGTGACGCCGGTACGACCGTTCCCCTCCCGCAAGCGGGAGGGGAGCAAAAGCCTACCCGAACACCCGCGCGAACACGGCGTCTACGTGACGCAGATGGTAGCCCAGGTCGAACTTGTCCTCCAGCTCCGCATCCGACAGCGTCACTTCGGGATCGGCCTTCAGCAGCTCCAGCAGCGATAGCGCGCCGTCCGAATCCCAGACCTTCATGGCGTTGCGCTGCACCAGCCGGTACGAATCCTCGCGGCTTACCCCCGCCTGGGTCAGGGCCAGCAGCACGCGCTGCGAATGGACCAGGCCGCCCATCTTGTTGAGGTTCTTGAGCATCCGTTCCGGGTAGACGACCAGCTTGTCTATCACCCCTGTCAGTCGCGCGAGCGCGAAGTCGAGCGTGATGGTCGCATCGGGGCCGATATAGCGTTCGACCGACGAATGGCTGATGTCGCGTTCGTGCCATAGCGCGACATTCTCCAGTGCGGGCGTGACATAGCCGCGGACCATGCGGGCAAGGCCGGTCAGGTTCTCGGTCAGCACCGGGTTGCGCTTGTGCGGCATCGCCGACGAACCCTTCTGCCCAGGCGAGAAATATTCCTCCGCCTCCAGCACCTCGGTGCGTTGCAGATGGCGCACTTCGGTCGCGAGGCGTTCGATCGAGGAGGCCACGACGCCCAAGGTGGCGAAGAACATGGCGTGCCGGTCGCGCGGGATGACCTGGGTGGAGACGGGTTCGATCGACAGCCCCATCTTCTCCGCGACATGCGCCTCGACCCGCGGATCGATGTTGGCGAAGGTGCCGACCGCGCCGGAGATCGCGCAGGTCGCGATGTCCGCGCGTGCGGCCACCAGCCGGTCGCGGTTGCGCGCGAATTCGGCGTACGCCTGCGCCATCTTCAGCCCGAACGTCACCGGTTCGGCGTGGATGCCGTGGCTCCGGCCGATCGTGGGCGTCAGCTTGTGTTCGATCGCGCGGCGTTTGAGCACGATCAGCAGCGCGTCGACATCCGCGATGAGCAGGTCGCTCGCCTGCGCCAGTTGCACCGCCAGGCAGGTGTCCAGCACGTCGCTGGACGTCATCCCCTGGTGCATGAAGCGCGCTTCGTCGCCGACCTGTTCCGCGACCCAGGTCAGGAAAGCGATGACGTCGTGCTTCGTCACCGCCTCGATCGCGTCGATCGCGGGGACGTCGATGACGGGGTTGGCCGCCCACCAGTCCCACAAGGCCTTCGCCGCGGATTTCGGGACGACGCCCAGTTCGGCCAGCGCCTCGGTCGCGTGCGCCTCGATCTCGAACCAGATGCGGAACCGCGCCTCGGGCGTCCAGATCGCGACCATGTCGGGGCGGGAATAGCGGGGGACCATAAGATGCCTTCGGAATTGCGGTAGGCGGGCCGGGTAGCAGCGCGGCGGGGCGGGGACAATCGCCGGGCGATTGACCGGCCGGGGCGGCAACGACCAAGGTGCCGCCATGCGTTGTCGTTGTATCGTTGCCGCCGTCCTGACGCTGGTGCCAGCCGGCGCCACCGCGATCCGGCAAGCCGCGCCGTCGTCCCCCAGCCTGATCGATCGGCTGTCCGAACCGCTGCGCGCGTTGCCGCGCCATGACGGCGCCGCGCGAGCGACGCCGGCCGATCCCGGACTGACGAAGGAGGTCGACCTGATGATCGCTGCCGACTTCGCGACCTATGACCGCGATCGCAACGGCTGGCTCAATCGTGCCGAGTTCGCGGCGTGGATCGCGACGCTGCGTCCAGACCCGGGGGCGGGTGCTGCGAGCGGACCGTGGGTCGCGACCGCGTTTGCCGATGCGGATACCGATCACGACGAACGGGTCGACCGGCGCGAACTGGCGCGCTTCCTGGTCAGGACCGTGGGTTGGCGATTGCCGCCCGGCGAGGCAGGCCGGGCGGGGCCCGCGCCGTCGCGTACCGTCAAATCAGACCCTGCGCCCTGAGGCTCACATGCCCGCTGGCGCCCAGGACCAGATGGTCGTGGACCGCGATGCCGAGCCGCTTGCCGGCCTCCTCGATCTGGCGGGTGATCTGGATGTCCGCGCGACTGGGCGCGGGGTCGCCGGAGGGATGGTTGTGGACGAGGATGATCGAGGCCGACCCCAGTTCCAGAGCGCGGCGGATCACCTCGCGGACATGCACCGCGGCCTGGTCGATCGACCCCTCGCTCATCACCTCGTCGCGGATCAGCATGTTGCGGGTGTTGAGATGCAGGACCCGGAATCGCTCGATCGCGTGGTGCACCATGTCGGCGCGCAGATAATCGAGCAGCGCCTGCCAGTTTGCCAGCACCGGTCGCTCGGTGACGCCGGCGCGGAGCAGGCGGATCGCCGCGGCATGCGCGATCTTCAGCGCCGCGATCGACGTCTCGCCCATGCCCGGCACGCGCGACAGCGCATCCGAATCGGCGGTCAGCACCCCGCCGATGCCGCCGAACTCGCGCAACAGCGCCCAGGCCAGCGGCTTCGTATCCCGCCGGGGGATCGCCATCGCGAGAAGATATTCGATCAGTTCATGGTCGAGCAGCGCATCGCCACGCCCGTCGAACAGCCGCCGCCGCAGCCGGGCGCGGTGGCCGGCCTGGTCGGCGGACGGTTCGACATCGCTCATGCGCTGAGCCTAGCGGGGATCGCGCGGGCGCGGACCCGGATGGATCGAAATCCGATCGGATCGCCCACGCGGTTGCCACCGCACCGCCCCGCCGCCTAAGTGGCGTGAAACCAAGGCGGGGAGGGTGAGTGAGCGACAGGCACCCCGACGCGCTTTCGGAACGGCCGGTGCGTCTCCGTCGCCGGCAGGTGCGTCGCGTGGGCGTGGCGGTCGCCCTGATCGTGCTCGCCGCGCTGGTCGCCTTGTGGCTCGATCGCAAGCCGATCGCGGAAGGCTATATCGCGCGGACGCTGGCGAGGGCGGGCGTGCCGGCGCGCTATACGCTCGCGGCGCTGGGCCCCGGTCGGCAGCGGCTGACGAACATCGTCATCGGCGATCCGCTTCGTCCCGATCTGGTGGCCGACTGGATCGAGACGGAGACCCGAATCGGTTTCGGCGGAGCGCGGGTGACGGCGGTTCGGGCCGGCCATGTCCGGTTGCGGGGGACGATGGTCGACGGTCGCATCTCGCTGGGTGCGATCGACCGCCTGCTGCCGGCGGCATCGGGCAAGCCGCTCGCGTTGCCGGCGATCGAGATCAGCATCGCGGACGGGCGAATGCGACTGGCGACACCGGGCGGCATCTTCGGCGTGAAGCTGGCCGGGGCGGGGCGGCTGGACGACGGGTTCCGTGGGACGGTGGCGGCGGTGTCGGATCGGATGGCGGCAGGCGGATGTTCCGGAACGCAGATCGCCGCGGCGCTCCGCATCGCGATCCGGGCCGGACGCCCGACCCTGACCGGCCCGGTCCGCGCGGGGCAGGCCGATTGCGGCGGCGCGCGGGTGCAGGCGCCTGCTGTTGGGCTAGACGCGACGCTTACCGCCGATCTCCGCCGCTGGACGGGGCGGGCGACGCTGGCGACCGGGCCGATCGGCGCGGCCGGCGTCGCGGCGATGGGCGCGCACGGGGACGTGTCGTTCGATGGCGGCGCTGGGCAAACCGAGGGGCGGGTCGCGGTGGCGTTGGGAGCGGTCCGTGGCGCAGAATCGGGTGCGCAGAGCGTCGCGGTCGATGGGGTGTACCGGGTCGGCGGTGCGAGCGCGTTCGAAGGCACGGTTTCGGTCGAGCATGCGATGCTCGCCGGACTGGGCCCCCCTCTCCGGCGAGGGCCGGGGCCCAGTAGCGATGTTGCCGGTAACGCAGGGGATCGCATCGTGGGCAGCGCTTCCCCAATGGGCCCCGGCCTTCGCCGCGGAGGGGCGAAGGGTGTGGGCGGTTCGCTTGAAGCCGCGATCGCGTCGGCGATAGCGGGGAGCAGGGGTACCCCGGTCGCGCCCCTCGTGCGCGCGTCCGGGCAAGCGCTCACGGCCGCCATGCGCGACGTCGACGGCACCGCGAAGGTCGCGTTCGCCTGGGCCGATGGGCAAGGCAGATTGCGCATCGCATCGGCCCGTCTCGCCAGCGCCAGCGGGACGCGGGTCATGCTATCCGGCGGGGAAGGCGTCCGGATCGCGTTTCCGACCCGCGGGCTTGCGATCGATGGCGACGTGGCGGTCGGCGGGGGCGGCTCGCCGACCATCCGCGCGGCCCTGCGACAGGCGAAGGCGGCGGACGCGTTGCGGGGCGTCGTGCGGATCGATCCGTATGCCGTGGGCAGCGCACGGCTGGCATCGACGCCGATCGCCTTCACCGCGGGCGCCGGCGGTACGCGCGCCAGAGCGCAGCTGACGCTGTCCGGACCGATAGCAGGCGGACGGGTCGACGGGCTGACGCTGCCGGTCGACGCACGCTACGATGCCCGATCCGGGCTGGTGGTCGACGATCGCTGCACGA
>CAXTVB010000136.1:0-7712 GCA_964247555.1 uncultured Sphingomonas sp.
CCCCTCCACCACGCTCTGCGAGCGCGGTTCCCCTCCCCGTCCCGGGGAGGAATTGGTGGTCCCGTCCCTTATCATCCGCTAGGTTCGAACCGATGCCCCATCTCTATCTCGTCGACGGCTCCGGCTATATCTTCCGGGCGTATCACCGCCTGCCGCCGCTCACCAACAAGCATGGCGAGCCGGTGGGGGCGGTCTATGGCTATACGACGATGCTGTGGAAGCTGGCCGACGAGGTGCATGCCGCGGACGGCCCGACGCACATGGCGGTGATCCTCGACAAATCGTCCAAGACGTTCCGCAACGACTTGTACGACCAGTACAAGGCGCACCGCCCGCCGCCGCCCGAGGACCTCGTCCCGCAGTTCCCGATGATCCGCGACGCCACCCGCGCCTTCTCGTTGCCCTGCATCGAGACCGAGGGGCTGGAGGCGGACGACATCATCGCCTGCTATTCGAAAGCGGCGCTGGCGCAGGGCTGGGAGGTCACGATCGTCAGTTCCGACAAGGACCTGATGCAGCTGATCGAGCCCGGGCTCGACCTGTACGACACGATGAACAACCGCCGGCTGGGGGCTAGCCACGTCGCGGAGAAGTTCTTCGGCATCGTCCCGACGCAGCTCGGCGACGTGCTGGCGCTGATGGGCGACAGCGTCGACAATGTCCCCGGGGTCCCCGGCGTCGGTCCCAAGACCGCGGCGAAGCTGATCCTCGAACATGGCGACCTGGAATCCGTGCTCGCCGCGGCCCCTGCCATGAAGGCCGGCAAGCTGCGCGACAACCTGATCGAGCATGCCGAGATGGCGCGGCTCAGCCGGGTGCTGGTCGACCTGAAATGCGACGTGGCGCTGCCCGAACCGCTCGACGACCTGGTGCTGCAGGGGATTCCCGACGCGCCGCTCCGGGCGTTCCTGGAACATCACGGCTTCAAGTCGCTGCTTGCCAAGCTCGGTACGCCGGGTGGGGTGGCGGATGCGCCGGTGCCCGAACCCGCCAGCGTGCCGTATCTGGAAGACCCGCCCTGCGATCACGACGGCTACGAGACGCTCACCACGCTCGCCGATCTCGAACGCTGGTGCACCATCGCCCGCCACCAAGGCTGGATCGCGGTCGATACCGAGACGACGGGGAAGGACCCGATGCGCGCCGATCTGGTCGGCGTGTCGATGGCGCTCCATCCCAATCTCGCCTGCTACATCCCGCTCGGCCACGGCACCACCGACCTGCTCGCCGAAACGCCGGTCCAGATCGACCGCGCCGCGGCGCTCGCGCTGCTGAAGGACCTGTGCGAGGACCCGTCGGTCCTGAAGATCGGGCACAATCTCAAATACGATCTCATCATCCTGGCGCGGCTGGGGATCGACGTCGCGCCCTATGACGACACGATCGTGATGAGCTTCGATCTCGACGCCGGGCTGCACGGCCACGGCATGGACGAACTGGCGGCGACGCATCTCTCGCACAGCTGCATCGCGTTCAAGGACGTGGTCGGCACCGGCAAGACGCAGCGCGGCTTCCACGAAGTCGATCTGAAATCGGCGACCCGCTATGCCGCGGAGGATGCGGACGTGACGCTCCGGCTTTGGCGGCGTTTCAAGCCGCGATTGCCGGCGGAAAGCGCGACCCGCGTGTACGAGATGGTCGACCGGCCGTTGGTCTCGGTCGTCGCGGCCATGGAACGCCACGGCATCCGTGTCGACCGCGAGAAGCTGGCGGCGCTGTCGGCGGATTTCACGGTCAAGCTGGCCGAACTGGAAACGGTGATCCACGCGCTGGCGGGCGGCCCCTTCACCATCGGCAGTCCCAAGCAGCTGGGCGATGTCCTGTTCGAGCGGATGGGCATCAAGGGCGGCCGCAAGGGCAAGTCCGGGGTCTATTCCACCGACGTCACCGAACTGGAACGCATCGCCGCCGACAAGGATTCACCGGGCGCGGAGATCGCGGCGCGGGTGCTCGACTGGCGGCAGCTGGCGAAGCTGAAGAACACCTATACCGACGCGCTGCAGGAACAGATCGATCCGGCGACGGGGCGCGTCCATACCAGCTACAGCCTGACCGGCGCGCAGACCGGGCGGCTGTCCTCGACCGATCCGAACCTGCAGAACATCCCGATCCGCACCGAGATCGGTCGCCAGATCCGCGACGCGTTCGTGGCCGACCCGGGCAACGTCATCCTGGCGGCGGACTATTCGCAGATCGAGCTTCGGTTGGCGGCGCACATGGCGGACGTCCCGGCGCTTAGGACCGCGTTCGCGAACGGCGACGACATCCATTCCCTGACCGCGCAGGAATTGTTCGGCGAGGTCAATCGCGACACCCGCGGCCGGGCGAAGACGATCAACTTCGCGATCCTCTACGGCATCAGCCGCTGGGGGCTGGCGGGGCGGCTCGACGTGAGCGCGGACGAGGCGCAGTCGATGATCGACCGCTATTTCGATCGCTTCCCGGGCATCCGCAACTACATCGCGGCGACCACCGAATCGGTGCGCGAGAAAGGCTTCACCACCACGCTGTTCGGTCGCAAGACGCATTTCCCGCGAATCAAGTCGAAGGTGCAGCACGAGCGGCAGGGGGCGGAGCGCGCCGCGATCAACGCACCGATCCAGGGCACCTGCGCCGACATCATCAAGCGCGCGATGACGCGGATGGGCCCGGCACTGGACGCGGCCGGCCTCGGCCATGTCCGCATGCTGCTGCAGGTGCATGACGAACTGGTGTTCGAATTGCCCGAGGGCGACGTTGCGGCCGCGAGCGCGGTGATCGAGCGTGTGATGGCGACCGCCGCGGAACCCGCTGTGACGCTGTCGGTACCGCTGGGGATCGAGATCGGGACGGGGTTGAGCTGGGGCGCGGCGCATTGAGGTACGCCACCATCTTTCGTCATGCCGGACTTGATCCGGCATCCATCGTGCCGCGCATGCTCGGGCCGGTTGGCTCGCTGCACGATGGACCCCGGATCAAGTCCGGGGTGACGCAGGAAGCCATGTGACCGAACCCAAGGAAGACATCGACGCACTCGCAAAGGGCGGCCGCACCAACATCGCGGGCTTCGTCCTGCGCCTCGCCGCGCGCATTCCCTTCCTGTTCATCGCCGGCCGCATCTACGGGCCCGATCTCGTCGGACGGTTCGCGATCGCCGTGGTCGTGGTGGAACTCGCCGCGCTCGTCGCGACGCTGGGGCTGAAGCGCGGGCTCGCCCAGGCACTCGTCGACAGCGACCAACCGCAGGTCGAGGTGGTGTGGAACGCGATGGCGGTCGCGTTCCTGGCGGCGATCGCGGCCAGCGCGTTTCTGTGGCTGTTCCCGGAGATCATGTACCCGAACTCGGCGATCCGCGGGCTCGACCGCTATCTGCCGTGCGTCATCGTCGCGGTCGCCTGGTCCGATGTCAGCCTGGCCGCGCTGGCGTTCCGCCACAACGTCAAGGCGACGGTGACCGCACGTGCGGTCGTCGAACCTTGGACGATCTCGGTCGCGGCCTGGGCCTTTTCGTTCGTCGCGCACCGCGACGGGCTGGTGCTGTCCTATTGCACCTCGATGACCGCGGCGCTGATCGCCAGCCTCGTGCCGTTCCTGCGCACCTACGGCTTTCCCAAGGGATGGACGCTGCGCGTCGCGCCGCTGATGAAGCTGGCGCGCAAGAACATACCGCTGGCCGGCGCAGATGCGCTGGAATGGGGTACGCGCAATGTCGACCGGTTCATCCTGGGCGTGCTGTTCGCGCCGAAGATCGTCGGCATCTATTACATGGCGCAACAGGTGGCGAGCCTGCCGCAGAAGCTGAAGACCAGCTTCGATCCGATTTTGGGCCCCGTCATCACCCAGAGTCTCGCGATCGACGACAAGGCCGCAATCGCGCGGCAGGTGCGACAGGTCGCGTTCTGGATCATCGCGGCGCAGGGGGGGCTCGCGCTCATGGGCTCCATCCCGGGCAAGGCGGTCATGGGCGTCGTCGGCCCACAATTCGTGGCCGGCACCGCGGCGCTCGCGTTCCTGCTGGTCGCCGAGGTGCTGGCATCGTCGGGGGCGGTCAGCGAATCGGCGCTGGTCTATGTCGCGCGGCACCGCAATCTGGCGATCTCGATCCTGACGCTCGGGTTCCAGATCGCGCTCAGCTTCGCGCTGATCTTCGCGATGCGGTGGCTGGGCTGGCCGACCAACTGGCAGGCCGCGGGCCCGGCGGTCGCGCTGATGCTGTCGCTGGGGGCGATGAGCATCGCGAAGATGCGGTTGCTGTCGAAGATCCTGGAGGCGCCGGTCTCGCCATGGCGCTGGCCGCTGATCTGGGCGGCGGGCGCGGCGATCGCCATCGGCACCGGCTTCACGCTGTTGCCGCACGAATATGAATGGGTCCAGCTGGTGATCGGCGAACCCGCGATCGCGGGGACCTATCTGTTCATCTTGTGGCGCTACGCCTTCGGCCTCGCGGACCGCGCGCTGTTCGGCACGATGCCGCGCGCGGAGGAGGCGACGCTGCCGCTGTCGGTGGGGTGATCGACGTCCCCGTGTTCCTGCGAAGGCAGGAACACGGGGCCATCAATGCCGGAAATGGCGCATCCCCGTGAACACCATCGCCAGCCCAGCCGCGTCGGCTGCGGCGATGACATCGGCATCGCGGATCGATCCGCCCGGCTGGATCACCGCGGTCGCGCCCGCCTCGACCGCGGCCATCAGCCCGTCGGCGAAGGGGAAGAACGCGTCCGACGCCACCGCCGAACCGATCGTGCGCGGCGTCGCCCAGCCGGCCTTGTCCGCGGCGTCCCTGGCCTTCCACGCCGCGATGCGCGCGGATTCGAGCCGGTTCATCTGCCCCGCGCCGATCCCCGCGGTCGCACCGTCCTTGGCATAGACGATCGCGTTCGACTTGACGTGCTTGGCGACGGTCCAGGCGAACCGGCAGTCCGCCAGCTCCTGCGGCGTCGGCGTCCGTTTGGTGACGACGGTCAATTCGCCGGGCGTGCCTGCATCGCGCCCCTGGACCAGCCAACCGCCCGCGATCGACTTCGCGGACAGTCCGGCCCGCGACGGATCGGGCAGGTCGCCCGTCAGCAGCAGTCGCAGGTTTTTTTTCCCGGCGAACAGCGCCAGCGCCTCCTCGTCCGCTTCGGGGGCGACGACGACTTCGGTGAAGATGCCCGTGATCGCCCGCGCCGTCGCGGCGTCGAGCGGCCGGTTGACCGCGATGATTCCGCCGAACGCGGACACTGTGTCGCAGGCGAACGCCGCCTCGTACGCCGCGCCGGTCGGATCTCCTGGCGCGACGCCGCAGGGGGTGGCGTGCTTGACGATGACGCAGGTCGGCGGGGCGTCGCGGAACTCTGCGATCAGTTCGAGCGCAGCGTCGGCGTCGTTGTAGTTGTTGTAGCTCAGCGCCTTCCCCTGCACCTGCCGCGCCTGGCCGATGCCGCGCGCGCCCGGGCCGGTACTGGCGTAGAAGGCCGCGGCCTGGTGCGGATTCTCGCCGTAGCGCAGGCTTGCGCCACGCCTAAGGACCAAGGGCAGCGTCTCGGGGAACTGCTCGCCCTGGTCGGCGAAGGCGAACCACTGCGCGATCGCGCCGTCATAGGCAGCGGTCGTGGCGAACGCCTTCGCGGCCAGCCGCTTGCGGTCGTCAAGCGTGGTCGTGCCGCCCGCCACCAGCGCATAGTCCGCCGGATCGGTGACGATCGCGACGAACGCATGGTTCTTCGCCGCCGATCGCACCATCGACGGGCCGCCGATGTCGATATTCTCGATGACCGTCGCGCGGTCCGCGCCCTTCGCGACCGTCGCCTCGAAGGGGTAGAGATTGACGACCACCAGATCGATCGCGCCGATTCCGTGCGCCTCCATCGACGCGACATGCGCCGCGTCGTCACGCACCCCGAGCAGCCCGCCATGGACCATGGGGTGCAGCGTCTTCACGCGGCCGTCCATCATCTCCGGGAAACCGGTCAGGTCGGATACGTCGCGGACGGTCAGCCCCGCATCGCGCAGCGCCTTGGCGGTGCCGCCGGTGGAGACCAATTCGACGCCCTTGTCGGCCAGCGACCGGGCGAGATCGACGAGCCCCGCCTTGTCGGACACGGAGAGGAGCGCGCGGCGGATCGTGATGTCGGTCATGGCGCTGCGCCGTGGCGCATCACAGCGCGCGCTTCAAGGCCCAGCTGACACTCGCGCCGCCGGCGGGAGCCTCCCCGGACACCACCAGCTGCTGCGTGTGGAGCGGCCGGCCGGCCGCGTCGATCCAAACGCTGTCCTCGATCCCCAGCGTTCCGCCGCGGCACCGGAACTGCCAGAGCGCGCCATTGCCCGATCCTTGGCCAGGCAATCGCAGGATCGCCGCCAGCCCGTCCGCGGTCGGCGAAGCCTGGACGCCGTGCCCGAGGTGGAAGCGGATCGCGAACGCCGTGGTTCCCCGCCGCCGCCGTCCCTCGGGCAGCAACGCATCCTCCCCGCGCAATTCACGACCGTCCCCGGTCAGCATCAATTGCCGCCGATGCGCGAAGCCGTAGCGGCGGACATAGCCGTCATGGCTCGCCTCGATCCGGCTGGCGGCGTCCGATTCCTGGCGACTGAGTTCGACCTGCGCGACCCCGCGGCCGAGCGTGCCATCGGCATGGATCGCGGTCGAATTGCTGTCGGCGATCGTCAGCGTCGAATGCGCCGCGGTGGTGCGCAACCCCTCCAGCAAGGCCGCCGGCATGCCCGCCTGCGCCGCGCGCGCGCCCCCGCAATTGACGATCAGCCGCGCCGCGCCATCGGCGAATTCGAACGCGAGCGTCGACGCGCACCCCCCCTCGACCAGCCGCGCGACGGGCGGCGGCGCGGCATCCACGACCAGCACCGCCGCGCCCGCCGCCAGCCGCTGATAGCCCCAGTCGCGCGCCTGGCGCAGCGGCCGGGTGCGGATCCCCGTCGCCTCGACGATCGCGGCGACGCGTCCGGCATCGACCGGCCCACCGCCCTGCCAGCTCGACAGCGCCTTGTCGCCGAGCGTCACCCCCAACAGCGCCGGCACCGCGCGCGCCAATGCCGCAGCGACCGGCGCGGGCAGATCGATCCGCCGCGCCGCATAGGTCTCGCGCAGCATCGCGAGCAGCTCGATCGTCTCCAGCAGCGCCGCCGGGCTGCGCGATACCGCGCCGCCATCGTCGAAGAGCCCGCTCGCCAGCGCGCGCGTCAGCCCCGCCTCGCCGAACGCCCGGCGCGGATCGCCACCGGGGATCAGCAGCCCCGCCGCGACGATCCCTGCCCACGCGGCGATCCGCGGGACGCCCGCGGGCGCCTTGTCCGCGCCGCGATCGAGATGTCGCGCGCCGCGCGCCAGCGCGTTCAGCACTTTCGATCGATAGATCAGGTCGGTCGACGACAGGATCAGCGGCGCGTGGCTGGTCCAGAACAGGATGCGCCGGCCCCAATGATCGGCGCGCCATGCCGCCCCTTCGACGGTGTCGGCATGCGCCTCCAGCCAGCGCGCCATCAGATATTCGGCGACCGGTGCCCCTTGCGCGCGCGTCGCGACCGTCGACAGGTCGCGCAGCCATGCGAAGCCGTGGAGATGGTCCGCGAAGGCGCGGCCGAATCTGGGTTTCGCGAAGTCGATCGTCTCGATCTCGTGCCGCTCGCCGCCGAACGACAGCACGCCCTCCAGCAGCGCGCGGCCGCGCGCGACGTCGCCGATGATCGGATCGTCGGGTACCGCGATCAGCTTCAACGGATAGCGGCCCTTCAGC
>CAXTVB010000137.1:0-7680 GCA_964247555.1 uncultured Sphingomonas sp.
TGTTCGCCTGCGCGCTGATCGCCAATGCGGCGAGCTTCGTGCTGCCGATCTCCAACCCCGCCAACCTCGTGCTGTATGGCGGCCACACGCCGCCGCTCGGCCAATGGCTCGGCTCGTTCGTGCTGCCCTCGCTCGCGTCGATCGTGGTCACGTTCGTCGTGCTGCGCTGGATCGAGCGCGAGCGGATCGCCGGCGGGTGCGAGTGCGATGTCGAGCGCACGCCGCTGTCGACCGGCGGCAAGGTGGCGTTCGCCTGCATCCTCCTGACCGCGGTGCTGCTGGTCGGCATGTCCGCGTTCGACCGGGCGCTCGGCCTGCCGACCGCGCTCGCCGGGATCGCCACCGCGATCGGCGTGTCGGCGCTCGCGCGCAAATCCCCGATCGCGCTGGTGCGGAGCGTCTCCTGGGGGGTGCTGCCGCTGGTCGCCGGGCTGTTCGTGCTGGTCGAGGCGCTGGACCGGACCGGCGTGATCGGCCTGGTCGCCGACGCGATCCGCCGCGGCGCGCACGACCCGGTCGGCACGGCCGCCGCCTCGGGTGCGATCCTGGCGTTCGCGTCAAACGCGATGAACAATTTGCCCGCCGGGCTGATCGCCAGCACGGCGGTCGCGCAGGCGCAGCCGCCTCGGCTGGTGACCGACGCGTTGCTGATCGGCGTCGATCTGGGGCCGAACCTGTCGGTCACCGGTTCGCTGGCGACCATCCTGTGGCTGACCGCGATCCGCCGCGAGGGCGAGGATGTCGGCTTCATGACCTTCCTCAAGGTCGGTGCGGTGGCGATGCCGCTGGCGCTGATCGCCGCGCTCGGCACCCGCCTCCTCCTCGGTTGAAAGGACACGACCAATGAACGCTGCCTGGGCCTTCCCCTTCATCTTCGTCGCCGGCATGCTGCAGGCGGCAGGGGCCGCGATGGGCGGTCAGCTCAACAAGTCGCTGCAGAACCCGTGGCTGGCGACGTCGGTGTCGTTCATGCTGGTGATGTTCGCGACCGTCGCGCTGTTCGCGTGCATGCCGCGGCCGTTGCCCAGTGTCGGCGACATCGCGTCCATGCCCTGGTGGGCGCCGCTCGGCGGGATCGTCGGCGCGGTGGCGGTGTTCGCGGGCTTCCTGCTGATCCAGAAGCTCGGCGCCGGGCCGGTCAATGGAGTGACGATCACCGCCAACATCCTGGCCAGCCTGGCGATCGACCATTTCGGGCTGCTGCGCATGGAGCAGCATTCGATGAACTGGCAGCGTGCGGTCGGCGCCGCGCTCATGGTCGGCGGGGTCACGCTGATCGCCAAGTTCTGACGGCAGCCCGCGGCGAGCTGACCGAAGCGCAACCGCTCGGCCGAAGCGGTTCGTTCCTGCGCCTTGGTGGAACGCGCCGTGCTATTGGATCGCTGGTTTGGCGATGTCGAATTACTTCAAGGGCGTGTATCGACAGATGAAGGTCGGGGGCTTGCTGTCGTCGCGTCGCGTCAGGTGGATATGCAACCGCTCGCCGATCATCGTGTCGAGCGCGAACGCATGCTCGGCCTCGTAGAAGTCGTCGCGATGCGCATCCTTCCATTGCGTTATCGTCGCCAGCGCGCGCGCTTTGGCATCGGCGATCGTCTTGGCGACGACGAACATGTTCTTGTGCTTCTCGGCGAAATCGTCGCCGTCATAGCCGCCCAGATTGACGAAGTAGAGCCGCTCGCGACCCGCGGGCGGCTCGGTGCGCAGTGCCACGTCATATCCATCGGCATGGTCGATCTCCGCCCAGCAATCGATGTGCAGCGTGCCCGGCGTGCCCCACCATTCGCCCCGGAGCCGATCATATGTGTCGCGGATCGAGGCGGCCACAACGAAGCGAACATCGTGGATTTCGATATGCGCGCCCGGATGCTCGCCCCCGATATAGATCGCGAATAGCTTCATCGTGCCGCCGCCGACCGTTCTGCGACGGCATTCCGGTTCCGGGTCGCATCGGCGTCGACCGGTCGGGCCAGTTCCGCGCCGACGATGCTGCCCATTTCATGCGAACTGGTGATACCCTGGATGAACGGATGCCGTCCCAGGATGTAGGGGATGCTCAGGCAATACAGCCGGTGCGCCGCCGGGTCTTCGGACACCGGATGATAGGCGTCGTCGATCGCAACACCCTTGGGTCCGTCCTCATCGCCCTCCGCAGCATCGCAGACCACGCCTTGTTCGCGCAGTGTCGGGAAGGGGAAAGTGTCGATAGCGAGCGGGCGTTGACCGGTTGCTTCGATGAAGGCCGGGAAATGCTTTCGGTCGCCGTCTTGCAGCACGATGGCACCGGCTTCTGCGCCATGCGTATCGATCCGCGCGCCTTCGGCAAGCGCCACGACTTTCAGCCGGCCGGCGCGATGCAGCGCCAACATCCGCTCGATCGAGACATGGGGTACGGTGGCGTATTCGTCGACGAAGACCGGTTTCAGATAGCGATTGAACCGATCCAGCGCCTCCACCTCGAGATGGGGCGCGATCAGGGCGAGCACCTCGTGCATACGCAGGATGGCGTACCGCCATGATATTGTGACGGAGCCCGCGTAGTTCGTGCGCGCCTCGGCGAGGTTGGTCTCCGCCCAAGCGAACTGATCGGCGGCGACGCGCTCTGCGAAATAGCGATCGGCAAAATCCTCGAGCGCAAGCCCGGCTAGTCCGCCCTTCGCGGCATAGGCCGGATCGGCATGGATCAATTCCCGCTTGAACAGCGCGTAGGACCGTTCGAGCAAGTCGTCGCACTGGTCTTCGATCAGGCGTTTCACCGCCTCGGGCGTGCAGATCGCGAGCGGCTCGTAGGGGACCGGATGATAGAAATCGGCCTCGGGCAACAAACCCTTGCGGGACATCATGGTCATTGCGAACGCCTCGGCGCCCGGGTTGATTCGGTAGTCGATTGCCTGATCGTCCGTCTCGATGAACGTGCCATGGGCCACCGCCAGCGCGACCGCGGCATCGATCGCGGTAAGCGAGCTACCGCGGATGCCGACTTTGCCCGCAGGAACGCGCTGCACCGCCGTCGCCGGCCATGGGCTGAGGAAGTAACCGGGCCGTACCTCCGGTTCCTCGGGCCATCGATGGCCGGTCGCGAGCACGACCCGGTCGAACTGGGCCTGATAGGGCGCGCCCTTGTTGGGTTCGACCGACAGAAGCAAGCCATCCGCGACGGCCGCGATGTCGAGGACGCGGCAGCGCGTCGCGATCTCGACCGCGATGCCGCGGTCGCGGGCTTGCGCGATCAAAGCCATGAACTGATCGAGGAATAATTCCCCGAGCGCCAAGCGCGGGTAGAAGGCGTGATCGTCGATCTGGTCGGGATCGATGCCGAGCCGGACAAGCCGTGCGCGCGGCTGTCGTTCGAGCCACGCGACCAATGTCTCGTCGATCGGAGGAATCTCTATGCTGGCGATGTTCGACAGCATCGCCGGGTCGTTCCAACCCGGCCGATACGGCGTGCCGAGACCGGCGCGCGGCTGCTCTTCGAAGATCGTGATCCCGGCCGGCAGGATCTCCTCCTTAAGCAGCGCGCAGATCGTGTAGATCGTGGTGGGACCGGCACCGACAAAAGCTATGGACAGCGTCATAAACGTGGGAACGTCCTTCACGCGGATTCGTGGCATCGCACTGTGGTCGGGTGTTGGTTTCCAGCGCGGTGTCGACATTTGCCATGAGACGGTGCGCATGCGGTGGACCGTTTCGGACCCGAACGGCAAATCAGATAAGATCCTCGATCCGGATGGGCATCTTGCGTATCCGCCGGCCGGTCGCGTGGAACACGGCGTTGGCGACCGCCCCTGCCGCGCCGACCATCGATACCTCGCCGAGCCCTTTGGACCCGACCGTGTTCAGAAAAGGATCGGGGCGGTCGACGAACGCCACGTCGATGTCGCCGATGTCGGCATTCACCGAGACGACATAGTCGGCCAGATCGTCGTTGAGCCAGCCGCCGAAGCGCGGATCGACCTCGGTCGCCTCGCGCAGCGCGGAGCCGAGTGCCATGGTGACGCCGCCGCGCACCTGGCTGGCGGCGGTGCGCGGCGACACGACGCGGCCGCAGTCGGCGACGCTGACGACCCGTGGCACGCGCACGCGCCTCGTGCGCGGCTCCACCCGCACCTCGACGAAATGCGCGATATAGCTGAACGTGGTGAAGCTTGGATATTCCGGCCCGATCTTCGCCATTCCGCCGGCGCGTAGCTGTTCGAGCGCGGCTGCGTCCTGTCCTGGTCCGACGTTGCTCACCTCCACCTGCAGGAAGGGGCGGCGGACGGCGGCGAGCTGGCGGTGGATGTCGCCCGGTGGGGTGCGGCCGGCAAGCAGTTCGGCGAGCTGCGCCTTCATCGCCGCTGCCGCCTTTTCGACGATCGGGACGAGCGACGCGGTACCCCATGAACCGGCAGTTGTGTGCTGCGGCGCGAACGACGTGTCGCCGATCGCGATTTCGAGCTTGGCAGGGTCGATCCCCAGGTCGCGGACGAGCAGCTGCGCGATGACGGTGCGGATGCCTTGCCCGAACTCGTGTGCGGTCACCGCGATGCGGGAGCTGCCGTCGGCGCCGATGCGCAGGGTCGCGATCGCCGCGGTCATGTTGGCGGGGTAGGCGCCGCTGGCGACGCCCCAGCCGACCAGCGTACCGCCGGGCAGCGCCATCGAGCCGGGCGCCATCGTCCGCCGCTCCCATCCGAACCGCCGTGCGCCTTGCGTCAGGCAATCGTTCAAGAAGCAGGACGACAGCGGATGGCCGCTGATCGGATCGACGGTGGCAGGGTGCGCGAGGCGGAACGCGACCGGGTCCTTGCCGAGCTTGTACGCGAGCTCGTCCACCGCGCTCTCCAGCGCGAAGTGCGAGGGGTGCGGATGCGGCGCCCGCATATAGCCGGGGTCCTGCGTGTCGAGCCGGACATTGGCGGTGGTGCCGTCGTAATCCGGGATGCCGTACGTCTGGGGCGCGGATTCATGGTAGGCGGGCGGAAACTGGCCCTTGCGCGACTGCTGGTGATCGGCGTCGTAGCGGATCGCCGCGATCCGGCCATCGCCGCCGGCGCCGAGCATGACATGATGGCGGCTGAGCGGTCGGAAGGTCGCGTTGTGGAAGATCTGGCCGCGCGGCATCACCAGCTTCACCGGCCGCCCGATCACCATCGCGGCCCGTGCGACGATGGCGGTCTGGCGCTGGATCGCGCCCTTCTGCCCGAAAGCGCCGCCGACATAGGCGCTCTTCACCTCGATCGCCGCGGGATCGAGGCGGAGCGAGCGCGCGACCGACGCGCGAACCGGCCCCGCCGACTGCGTGCCCTCGTAGATGGTGAGCTTGCCGCTCCGCCACTCGGCGGTGGTGGACAGCATCTCGATCGGGTTGTGGTGCTGCGCCGGCGAGACGTAATGCTGGTCGACCGTCGTCTTCGCGCTGGCCAGCACGTTTGTCGCGTTGCCGGCCTGGACGGGCTTGGAGGGCTCGTGCACCGCGCCGGGGCTGTCGACCAGCGCCGCGAATGGGTCCTCGGCATAGGTCGGGCGTATCGCCTCCGCCCCTTGGATC
Organism: uncultured Sphingomonas sp.; assembly: GCA_964247555.1. Taxonomy (GTDB): domain Bacteria; phylum Pseudomonadota; class Alphaproteobacteria; order Sphingomonadales; family Sphingomonadaceae; genus Sphingomonas. The sequence continues at coordinate 5,531 of CAXTVB010000137.1, forward strand.
GCCGCCTCCAGCGTCTCGGCGACGACCAGCACCACCGGCTGGCCGCGATAGGCGATCTCGGCGGTGATCGTCGGCGGTGGGGGCTGCGAACCCTTTTCCGGTTGGGGCGGCGGCGGGAAATCGTCCGCGGTCAGGACGCGCACCACGCCCGGCACCGCCATCGCCGCTATGGTCGACAGCGCCACGATCCTGCCTTTCGCGATCGTCGCCGGCACCGTCATCGCGAAGAGCGTGCCCGGCAGTCCGACGTCGGCCGCATATTTCGTTACGCCGAGCACCTTGTCGCGTGCGTCGAACCGCTCGCGCTCTGGAAAGGGAGCAGTCGGCATCAGGCGTTCCTTTCCGCGGCGATCATGAGCGCGTCGGCGACGGTGCGCGCGCCCAGTTCGATCTTGTAGCCATTCTGCCGTCCCGCCTTGGCACCAGCGAAAGCGGCATGGCCGGCAGCGAGCGCGATCGCAGGCGTCAGTCGCTTGCCGCCCAGCAGCCGTTCCGCCTCCGGTGCCCGCCAGGGTCGCGTCGCCACGCCACCGAGGGCGATATGCGCGCGGGCGACCTGGTTGCCATCCATCTCCAGCGCGACCGCCGCCGAGGCGATCGCGAAGGCGTAGCTCTCCCGGTCGCGGATCTTGTGATAGGTCGATCGTCGGCCGGCGCTGGTCTTCGGCACGGTGATCGCGGTGATCATTTCGCCGGGTGCGAGGGTGAATTCGAGGTGCGGCGTGACGCCCGGTAGCCGGTAGAGCGCGTCGACAGGGATCGTGCGGGCACCGGCCGGGCCGATCAGCTCGACCTCCGCATCCATCGCGACGAGGGCCACCGGCCAGTCGCCTGGCGAAACGGCGGTGCAGGCGTGGCTCTGGCCCAGGACCGCCTGGCCGCGGTCGAGGCCGCCGATCGCCGCGCATCCGCTACCGGGCTCGCGCTTGTTGCAGGGGAAGGCGCCGACCGATGACGGGTTGCCGCTGCCGTTGCGGAAGTAGAGGCAGCGGGTGCGCTGGAGGAGGTTGCCGCCCACCGTCGCCATGTTGCGCAGCTGTTGCGACGCCGCTTTCCACAGCGCCTCGGCAAGGACGGGATAATCGCGGACCACCACCGGATCGCTCGCCACCGCGCTCATCGGCGCTAGCGCGCCGAAGCGCAGCCGGTCGCCGCCGGTGTCGATCGCGTCCATCCCCCGGATCGCGGTCACGTCGATCAGGTGCTGCGGCCGCTCGATGTCGAGCTTCATCAGGTCGTACAAGGTGGTGCCGCCAGCGATGTATCGCGCGTCGGCACCAGCGGCGGCGAAGGCCTGCACGGCTTCCGCGGAGGTGGCAGGCCGGGCATAGCTGAACGGCTTCATGCGGGCTGCCCCATCTTGGCCGCAGCATCCTCGATCGCCTGGACGATGCCGACATAGGCACCGCAGCGGCAGATGTTGCCGCTCATATATTCGCGAATACGATCGCGGCTGGTCGCATTCCCCTCACGCACGCACGCCACCGCCGCCATGATCTGCCCCGGCGTGCAATAGCCGCACTGCAAGGCGTCGTGATCGATGAAGGCCTGTTGCATCGGATGCAGCGTCTGCCCGTCCGAAAGTCCCTCGATCGTCGTCACTTCACTGCCCTCGACCTTGGCGGCGAGCGTCAGACACGAGGCGACCCGGCGTCCGTCGACATGCACGGTGCAGGCCCCGCATTGGCCATGATCGCACCCTTTCTTGGCGCCGGTGAGCGCCAGACGTTCGCGCAGAAGGTCGAGCAGCGACGTCCGCGTGTCGATCGTGGCTTCGACCTTGCGACCATTGACGCTCGTGCGCAGGGCCATTGTCCGTCCGGCGACCGGAGGCGGGACGGCGGCTGCTGCCGCAGCCTCGCCAGCAAGCGGTAGTGCGACGAGCGCGGCGCCCGCCTGTAGCGTCGTCCGGCGGGTGATCGTCGCGTCGTGCGGGGAATCGTTTTCGGCCATCGTCGACCTCCTGGGCTCGCGGATCGCTGCGCACGACGAGCGGCACAGGTCAAGCCGGTCCGGTGATGATCGGCAACCTGCGGCATTGGTTGGGTTTTCGGTTTGCGCAGGTGCCGAGCGGACTGGCCACACCGACGACCCAACGATGGCCGATGTCAGCCGAAAAGCGGCGTTCCTTGTCTGCAGGGCTTCGCTAT
>CAXTVB010000138.1:0-7599 GCA_964247555.1 uncultured Sphingomonas sp.
ATATGGTTCAGGTCCTTGTGATAGAAGGCCAGCTGGAAATACCGGCCGGGCGTGCCGTAATATTCGATCCCCAGATCGTAGTTCCACGAGTCGACCGGCTTCAGATTCGGATTGGCCTGGGTGATCGTCAGGATGGCGTTCGACACCGCATCCCGCGTGATGTTCGTGGGTGCCGCCAATTGATCGAACGACGGACGGCTGTAGGCCGACCGAACCGCGCCGCGGACGACCAGCTTGTCCGTGGGTCGCCAGACCGCGAGCAGGCTGGGATCGACATGGTCGTAATCGCGGCCTGTGGAAACGAAGGTGAACGTCGTGCCGTCGGTCTGATAGAAGCGCGCGTCGAAATGATTTTTTTCGTAACGGACGCCGGGCAAGATTTCGATCGTGCCCAGCTTCAGGTCGGCGCTGACGAAACCCGCCCCGCGCGTCTCGTTTCCGTTCGTCAGCCCTTGATTCAGGACCGTCTGCGACACGGTAATGGTCGGCACATATTGGGCGACCTGTGCGTCGACCGCGCTGCGGTCGAGCAGCTTGATCGGGCGTGGCGGATAATAATCGAGGAAGCTGTTCACGATCTCACCCGGATAGGCGCCGACGGTCGCGCCCTGCACCGTCCCGCTCTGCAGCGGGGTCAGGAACCGGTAGCGTGTCGGGTCGCCCGCCAGCGTTCTGCCCCTGCGGTTCGAGTCCTCGTACAGCCCGCCGATGGTGACGCTTTGCAGGACCCCTTCGCCCTTCCAGCCGATATCGCCCTTCACCGTCTTTTTCTTTTCGCGCAGAAAATCATAGCCTTGCTGGACGTAGAGCTCGGTCGGGCGGTCGAGGCTGGAGAGATAGGTGATCGCACCGGGCGACAGGATCGGCCGCGGTGAAGTCGGGTTGGACAAGTCGATCTGCAGCCCCTGCGTCGCCGAGCCTGTGTTTGTGGCGGTGCCGTTGTAGGCGATGCCGCGGAACGCCGCTTCGGTTCGCCGCGGTGAATTGAACGCGCCGTCCGCATAGGCGCCCTCCAGCGAGGCGGTGAATTGGCCCAGGCGCAATTTGCCGCCGACTTGGTTGGACCAGAGATCCTGATGGACGTCCTCGACGCGGAAATAGCTGGCCGGGTTGATGCCGTACGGGCTGAAGACGCCAGCGGCATTGTACAGGTTGCCGCCGGGATCGTTGGCGGAATTAGGGTTGGTCTGGCCGCTGGTCAGTTCGCTGCGCAGCCCGGTCTGGTTCATCGTGTTGGTGTTTTCATACACCGCGTAATTGCTGCGCGCATACAGGTCGAGCGCGTCGGACCGATAGTCCAGCGACGCGCTGCCGCCGTAGCGCTTGATCTTGTTGTTGAAGAAATTCCACTGGATGCCGTCCGCCGACAAGGCGTTCGCATTGTCGCGCGCGGTGCCGACGCCGCCATTGGTCGTGCGGTAGTCATTCTGCACGGCGGTCGATTCGGCGGCGTTGCTGCGTTCCTCGTAATAGCCCGCGGCATAGACGCCGAACTGCTTGTCCGACCCAAACCGCCGCGCGCCATCGATGCCGACCGCGCCACCCCAGGCGGGCTGGTCGGTCTTGAGCGCCAGGTCGGCGGCCTGGCTCAGGACGCGTGCGCGGAGGAAGGGCGTGGCGGAGTCGAACGCGGTCGGCGTGCGCAGATCGACGATGCCGGCGATCGCGTCCGCGTCCTTCGTAGCGCCGGGCGTCTTGTCGACGACGATCCCGCCCACCGCGAAAGGCGAAAACAGGTTCAGCGAAATCGCCCGCGAAGTCCCCGCGGTCTGCGGCAGCCTGAGACCGTCGAGCGTGTAGGCGTTGTAGCTCGTGTCGAACCCGCGAATCGCGACATATTGCGCCTCGCCGGTCGCACTCTGATTGCGACCTTGGTCACGGCTGACCGAAATGCCCGGTAACTGCTTGGCAAGATCGGCAATATTGGTCTGGGATTGGAGCGCTAGGTCGCCCGTCGTCACGGCATCGATCTTGGCAATGGCCTCCCGCTCCTGCGCGACCGGAGTCTTGTCGTGCGCACCCGTGACGACGATGTCCGAACTCCGAATGGCGCTGTCGTTCGCGGTGCTAGCGGTCTGTCCATAAGCGGAACTGACTCCAACCCACCCTAGCGAGACCATCGTTCCGATCAATAAGCGTGCCTTCGACATTATGTTCATTCCCCCAACCGGTAATCCGAGGCGGCAGGTCGATATGGTCGGCACATGACATTATGATGAAATTGGACCTTAACTGGTATTGTTCACCTAAAGCGTAGTTGTCGGGTGGACATCGTCCTAAAAGGACCGACGTCAGGCCGCCAACGCCGTTCGCCCCCGGATCAGATCCGCCGCCTTCTCCGCGATCATGATCGTCGGCGCGTTGGTGTTCGAACTGACGAGCGACGGCATCACCGATGCATCGACGACGCGCAGTCCCGCGATGCCGCGCACGCGCAGTTCGGCATCGACGACTGCGCTCGGATCGTCCGCGGTGCCCATCTTGCAGGTGCCGACCGGGTGGTAGATCGTCTCCGCCGTGGCGCGGATCCAGGCGTCGATGTCGGCGTCGCTTTCGACCGATGGCCCTGGCGCGAGTTCGGCGACGCGGTAGGGATCGAGCGCGGGTTGCGCCGCGACGTGCCGCCCGATCCGCACCGCCTCGCGCATCACGCGCCGGTCCTCTGGCGCGGACAGGTAATTGGCGGCGATGACCGGGTCGGCGAACGGGTCGGGCGAGGCGATGCCGATACGGCCCCGGCTCTCCGGGCGCAATTGGCACAGATGCAGCGAAAAGCCGTCCTCGGTCGGCTTCACCTTGCCGTGATCCTGCATCAACGCCAGCACCGCGTGGATCTGGATATCGGGTCGCGACAAGCCGGGCCGCGAGGGCAGGAAGGCGCCGGATTCCAGGAAGTTCTGCCGCCCCGGCCCGGTGCCCTTGAGGAGATAGCGCAGCCCCACCGCCAGCTGCCGCAATCCCTTGGTCGCAGAGAAGACCGTCGTCAGCCCCTTGCTGCGCCAGTTCATCAGCACGTCGAGATGGTCCTGCAGGTTTTCGCCCACGCCCGGCAGCGCATGCACCACCGCGACGCCCGCGGCGCGGAGCCGTTCGGGATCGCCTATCCCCGATACCTGCAAGATCTGCGGCGACTGCACCGCGCCCGCACATAGCAACACCTCGCCCGATGCGGTCGCACGGACCGATTCGCCCCGCTTGCCGCGGACATAGTCGACGCCCGTCGCACGACCGTTCTCGACGACGATCCGCGTCGTCCGCGCCTCCGTCACCACGTGCAGGTTCGGCCGCGCCATGACCGGGCGCAGATACGCCTCCGCCGCGCTCCAGCGTTTGCCGTCCGCGATCGTCAGGTCATAGGGGCCGAAGCCTTCGAAATCCGCGCCGTTGAAATCGTCGGTGACCGGATAGCCCGCCTGCTGACCCGCCGCGATCAGCGCGGCGTTGAACGGGCTGTCGCTTTCGCCCGGCGACACCGTCAGCGGTCCGTCGCTGCCGTGGAGATCGCCGCCGCGGTGATGCCCCTCCAGCCGCTTGAAATAGGGGAGCACGTCCGAGAAGGACCAGCCGGTCAGCCCCATTTGACGCCACTCGTCATAATCCTGGGGGTGGCCGCGCATGTAGATCATGCCGTTGATCGCCGAGCTGCCGCCGAGGCCCCGCCCGCGCGGCCACCACAGCCGGCGACCGTCGAGATGCGGCTCCGGCGCGGTCCAGAAACCCCAATTGTGCTTGCCCTTCGCCTTGATGAGGTTGCCGACGCCCGCGGGCATCCGGACCAACATCTCCTTGTTCGCGCCGCCCGCCTCCAGCAGCAGCACGTGCACCGCCGGGTCCTCAGTCAGCCGCGCGGCGAGCGTACAGCCTGCGGAGCCGCCGCCGACGATGATATGGTCGTAGGTCATGTCGCCTCTCCACCATCGGTCAAGACCAGCTTGCCGACTTGTTCGCTTGAGGCCATCGCATCGAATGCGCGGCGCCAGTCGGACAGCGGATAGCAGGCATGGACGCGCGGCGCGATCCGGCGTTCGCCGGCAAGTGCCCAAATCGCGTCGATATTCTCGCGGCCGCGGTCGGGAAATTGGCGACCATATTCGCCCGCCCGCACGCCGACGACCGAGACGCCCTTGATGAGCGGGATGTTGGTCGCGACGCTGGCGATCCGGCCCGAAGTGAAGCCGACCACCAGCAGCCGCCCGCCGAATGCGATGCAGCGGGTGGATTCGTCGAACACGTTGCCCCCGACGGGATCGAACACGATGTCCGCGCCGCCGTCGAAGCGTGCCTTGACCTCTTCGCGGAACCCCGTGGCGGGCAGGGTGGCCTCGACCGGATAGCGGCTGGCGACCACGGCTAGTTTCGCCGCCGACCGCGACGTCGCGATCACCCGCGCGCCGAGTGCGATCGCCAGGTCGACCGCCGCCAGCCCGACGCCGCCGCTCGCGCCGTGCACCAGCACCCGGTCGCCGGGCCCGATCCCCGCCAGCCGGACGAGCGCGACATAGGCGGTGAGATAGGCCGCACCGATCCCCGCGGCGGTGGCGAAGTCGATCCCCGTCGGAACAGTGCGTACCGCCGTCGTATCGCATGCGACGAGGTCGGCGAATGCCCCCGTCCGCGTCCCCGCGACCACGCGGTCGCCGGCTGCGAAGCCGCTCGTGGGGTCGGCGGCAACGACCTCGCCCGCCATCTCCATGCCGAGCACGAAGGGGAGGGGCGGCTTCAGCTGATACGCACCGCGCGTCATCAGCAGGTCGGGGAAGTTGAGCGCCGCCGCGCGCATCCGGACGATGACCTTGCCGGGCGCTGGCGAGGGGTCGGGAATATCGGTCAGCGCGACGCCGGACAGGTCCTCCGACAACGCCGATACGACCAGCGCCCTCATGCGCGGCCGGCCAGCGTCGCCTCCAGCCTGTCGCGGTCCAGCCGCCCCTCCCACCGCGCAACGACGATCGCGGCGACCGCGTTGCCGATGAAGTTGGTGAGGCTGCGGCACTCGCTCATGAACCGGTCCACGCCCAGGATCAGCGCCATGCCCGCGACCGGCACCGACGGCACGATCGACAGCGTCGCCGCCAGCGTGATGAACCCCGCGCCCGTCACCCCCGCCGCGCCCTTGGACGACAGCATCGCGACCGCCATCAGCGCCAATTGGTCGCCGAACGACAGATGCACGCCGCACGCCTGCGCGATGAAGAGCGCGGCGAGCGTCATGTAGATGTTCGTCCCGTCCAGGTTGAACGAATAGCCCGTCGGCACGACCAGCCCGACGACCGCGCGGTCGCACCCCGCCGCCTCCAGCTTGGTCATGAGATTGGGCAAGGCCGCCTCGGACGACGAGGTGCCGAGCACCAGCAGCAACTCCGCTTTCAGATAGGCGACCAGCCTGAGGATCGAGAAGCCATGGAGTCTGGCGATCGCGCCTAGCACCACGACGACGAACAGGATCGACGTCGCGTAGAAGGTCGCGACCAGGCCGCCCAGCTGCACCAGGCTGCCCGCACCATATTGGCCGACGGTGAAGGCGATTGCGCCGAACGCGCCGATCGGCGCGAGCCGCATCAGGATGCCGACGATGCGGAAGACGATCAGCGTCAGCCGCTCGATCAGGTCGAACACCGGCCGCGCCGGCTCGCCGACCAGCGACAGCGACACGCCGAACAGGATCGCGACGAACAACGTCTGGAGGATCGACCCCTCGGTCAAGGCGGACACCATCGTGGTCGGGATGATCGCCATCAGGAAGCCGACGAGCGTCGTCTCGTGCGCCTGGTGCGCATAGTCCGCGACCGCGCCGGCGTTCAGCGTCGCGGGGTCGATCCCCATGCCCGCACCCGGCCGCACCACGTTCGCGACGGCGAGCCCGACGAACAGCGCGAAGGTGGAGACGACGACGAAATAGCCGAGCGCCTTACCCGCCACGCGGCCCACCGCGCCCAGTTCGCGCATCCCCGCGATCCCGCCGACGACGGTCAGGAAGATGACGGGCGCGATGACCATCTTCACCAGCTTGATGAAGCCGTCGCCCAGTGGCTTCAGCGCCTTGCCGGTGTCGGGCCAGACATGGCCGATGACGGCACCGATCGCGATCGCGACGATCACCTGGAGATAGAGATGCTGCCACCATTTGGGCGGATGCGTCGGAATGGCGGTGGGCGGGATCAAGGGCGACTCTCCAATAGCGTTGCTCGCGCCATCGTTACGCGGCGCGCGGCGCGGTCGATGCGCAGGATCAGCGTTTCCGCGCCATCCGGCAAGCGCAGTTCGAAACCGTCCGCGGCGGCCCAATGGTCGGGCGTCATCGCCTGCCCGTCCAGCGCGCGCCAATCGGCATGCGCGAGCCATTCGGGATCGGCCATCGGCGAGCCCGCACGGAATGCGGCGAGCGCGGCGGTGTAATCCTCCAGCGCGGTGTCGCGCTTCGCCCAGTCGATCCACCCGACCGGATTGTCCTGCGCATAGGCGTTGTTGTTGCCGCCTTGCGTGCGGCCGAATTCGTCGCCGGCGGCGAGCATGATCGTGCCTTTGGACGCGAACAACGTGGCTAACATTGCGCACAGGGCGGTGCGGCGCAGGGTAAGGATCGCGGGGTCGTCCGTTGGTCCCTCCACGTTGTAATTCCATGAGAAATTATCGCCGTGGCCGTCCCGATTGCCTTCGCCGTTCGCGTCGTTGTGGCGATGTTCGTAGGCGACCGTGTCGGCCAGCGTGAAGCCGTCGTGCGCGGCGAGGAAGTTGACCGTTCGCGTGCCCGCGCCGTGGAAGACGTCCGACGATCCCGCGATCCGCGTCGCCAGCGTCCCAGCATCGCCGTCGCCGCGCCAGAAACGACGGACGTCGTCGCGGTAGCGGTCGTTCCATTCCAGCCAATGATCGGGGAATTGGCCGAGCCGGTAGCCGCCGGGCCCGATGTCCCAGGGTTCGGCGATCATGACGCGGGTCGACAGCAGCGGGTCGGCGGCGATCGCGGCGAAGATCGGCGCGCGGGGATCGAAGCCCGGCCCCCGCGCCATCACGGGGGCGAGGTCGAAGCGGAACCCGTCGACGCCGAGCGATGCGAAGTGGCGCAGCGACGCCAGCGTCAGCGCGCGGACATGGTCTTGCGCGAAGTCGAGCGTGTTGCCCGTGCCGGTATCGTTGACCAGCGTGCCGTCCGCGCTGCGCGCATAGCTGGCATCGTCGAGGCCGCGCAGCGACAGCGTCGGCCCGAACGCGTCGCTCTCGCCGGTGTGGTTGAAGACGAGATCGAGGATCACCCCGATCCCCGCTGCGCGGAGCGCCGCGACGGTATCGCGCAGGTCGGCGACGCCGCCGGGGGCGAGGCCGGGGTCGACCGCCATCGGCACGACGGGGTTGTAGCCCCAGGCATTGGTCAGGCCGAGCGGCGCCAGATGTCGCTCGTCGATCCACGCGACGATCGGCATGAGCTCGACCGCGGCGACGCGCAGTTTCTGGAGGTGCGCGATGATCGCGGGATGCGCGAGCGCGCGGATCGTGCCGCGGTGTTCGGGCGGCACGTCGGGATGCTGCATCGTAAAACCGCGGACGTTCAGTTCGTAGATCAGGCCGCCGGGGGTGAAGAGGGGCGGGGGCTGGTGGGCG